>JBHYGP010000014.1:2576-7140 GCA_051858935.1 Sphingomonas sp. | reverse complement strand
AGTTCAGCATGACGGAATATAGATAGGTGACTGATGCGTCGGCTTCAGCCAAAGTCAGATCGGTCCTGACACGGTCGGCGTGGGCGGCTGTAGCCGTCTTGGCGGGTTCGACTCCCGCCCGTGGGCCCTACCCCAACCCCTCAACCATCTCCGCCAGCTCCAGCCAGCGCAATTCCGCCGCGTCCTTCTCGTCGCGCGCCTTGGCAATCGCCGCCATCAGCGCGTCGAACTTCTTCGGGTTCTTCGCATACAGCTCCGGGTCGGCCAACGCCGCCTCGTCACGCGCGATTTCCGCGTCCAGCTCCTCGATCCGCTTGGGCAGCAGGTCGTAATCGCGCTGGTCCTTATAGGTCAGCTTGGTCCGCGCCTTGGGCGCCTCCGCCACCGGCGCGGTCTTCAGCGCGGCCTTTTTCGACTCGGTCCGCACCTTCCTTTTGGCTTCCCAATCGGCATAGCCGCCGACCACCATGTCGACCGTCCCCGACCCGTCGAGCCCGATCGTCATCGTCACCGTGCGATCCAGAAAATCGCGGTCGTGGCTGACGATCAGCACCGTGCCGTCATAATCCGCGATCACTTCCTGCAACAGGTCGAGCGTTTCGAGGTCGAGGTCGTTGGTCGGCTCGTCCAGCACCATCAGGTTCGACGGCCGCGCAAATTCGCGCGCGAGCAACAGGCGCGACCGCTCGCCCCCCGACAGCGTCCCGACCTTCGCCTCAACCATCTCGGGCGCGAACAGGAACTCCTTGAGGTATCCGTGGATATGCTTGCGCACGCCGAGCACATCGACCCACTCGCCGCCATCGGCGACGACTTCGCGCACCGTCTTGTCCGGCTGCATCCGGCTGCGCTGCTGGTCGATGATCACCGCGTCGAGCGTCTTGGCCCGCTTCACGCTCCCCGTATCGGGCTCGATTTCGCCGGTCAGCAGCTTGAGCAGGGTCGACTTGCCCGCGCCATTCTTGCCGACAATGCCGATGCGGTCGCCGCGCGTGATGCGCAGGGTGAGGTCGCGGATGATCGGGCGGTCGCCATAGGATTTCGACGCACCCTTGGCGTCGATCACCACCTTGGTCTTCGAATCGTCCGCCGCGGTGGTCAGGTTCGCGGCGCCCTGCGGCCCGGTCATCGCCGCGCGTTCGGCGCGCATTTCATACAGTTTGGTAAGCCGCCCCTGGTTGCGCCGCCGCCGCCCGGTGACCCCGCGCTGCAGCCAATGTTCCTCCAGCTTCAGTCGCGCGTCGAGCTTCTCGGCCGCGCGCTGCTCCTCGGCATAGACCTGGTCGGTCCACGCCTCGAACCCGCCAAAGCCGACTTCCGCGCGCCGCATCGACCCGCGATCGAGCCACAGGGTCTGCTTGGTCAGCCGGGTCAGGAAGGTGCGGTCATGGCTGATCACCACGAACGCGCCGCGATAGCGGGTCAGCCATTCCTCGAGCCATTCGATCGCATGAATGTCGAGATGGTTGGTCGGCTCGTCGAGCAGCAGCACGTCGGGATCCTGCGCCAGCGCGCGCGCGATGCCCGCCCGCCGACGCTCGCCGCCCGACGCGGTCGCCGCCTCGCGCGTCAGGTCGATCCCCAGCTGGTCGGCAATCGCCTCCGCCTCATGCTGCGCTGGCGCGTCCTCGCCCGACAGGACATAGTCCATCAGCGTGACACAGCCGGCCATGCGCGGCTCCTGCTCCAGCATCACCACGCGCGTGCCCGGCTGGATCGTCCGGCGCCCCTCGTCGGCGTCCACCTGCCCAGCGATCAGCTTGAGCAACGTCGTCTTGCCCGCGCCATTGCGCCCGATCAACGCCAGCCGGTCGCGCGCGCCGATATGGATGTCGAGTTCGCGAAACAGCCACCCCGATCCCTGGATCAGGCCGAGCTTTTCATAGGAGAGGACAGGTGCAGCCATGGCGGGGGCAGGTAGGGCGGTCGGGCCATCGCGGCAACCCGTTGCACGCGCCCGATGCTGTCGCGCGGCTTTCTGGCACATTCACGGGCTGTTCAACGCGCGAACCCTATGCCATCCCGGTAATGAAGATGATTGGTGTCCTTTGTCTCGGCGCGTATCTCGCCGCCGCTGCCCCGGTGCACGCTTCGCCGCAAGACCGGCGCAGCGACCAGGAGGCTGCGCGTGAAGGCCGGATGCAGGGCAAGCTGCTCCCGCTCCGCGCGATCGAGGCGCGGGTGGTGCCGCAAATGGAGCGCCAGGGTGCCAAATATCTCGGCTTCGACTTCGATTCGGGAACCGGCATTTACACGCTGAAGTTCCTGCGCAATGGAAACGTCATCTGGGTCGATGTCGACGGCCGCACCGGTCAGGTGATGCGCCGTTCGGGCGGCTGAACCGGCGATAAAAGAGGGAAACACCGATGCGCGTTCTGATCGTCGAGGACGAACCCAACCTCCGCAACCAGCTCCAGTCCACGCTCGAAGGCGCGGGTTATGCGGTCGACACCGCGAGCGATGGCGAGGAAGGCCATTTTCTGGGTTCGACCGAAGCCTATGATGCGATCGTGCTCGATCTCGGGCTGCCCGAAGTGGATGGGCTGACCGTGCTCGACCGCTGGCGCAAAGAGGGCAAGACCACTCCCGTGCTTGTGCTCACTGCGCGCGATAGCTGGTCGGACAAGGTTGCCGGGCTCGACGCGGGCGCCGACGACTATGTCGCCAAGCCGTTCCAGTCCGAAGAGCTGATCGCCCGCCTGCGCGCCCTCATCCGCCGCGCATCGGGCAATGCCAGCGCCGAACTGATCGCGGGCGACATCCGTCTCGACACGCGCAGCGGCAAGGTGACCAAGGCCGGCGACCCGGTGAAGCTGACCGCGCAGGAATATAAGCTCCTCTCCTATTTGCTCCACCACAAGGGCAAGGTGGTCAGCCGCACCGAGCTGATCGAGCATATCTACGACCAGGATTTCGACCGCGATTCGAACACGATCGAGGTGTTCGTGACGCGCATCCGCAAGAAGCTGGGCGCCGACGTCATCACCACCATCCGTGGCCTGGGCTACAGCCTCGAAGAACCGGCGGAGGCCGGTGCCTGAGATTCCGTTCGGCCTGACGCTGTCGCGATCCTTTCCGTTCGTGCGCCGCACGCCGGTGGAGGACGTGGCGGCTCCGGTCGAAACGCGTCCCGGCGACCCCGCCCCGCGCAGCTACACCCCCAGCACGGGTTCGCTCAGCCGCCGCATGATCCTGATCGCGGCGGCGTGGATCACGCTGCTGCTGGCCGGGGGCGGCTTCGCGCTCGACCGCGTGCTGACCAACGCGGTCACGCGCAATTTCGACGAAGGACTGGAATATATCCTGACCTCGCTGATCGTGTCGGCGGAGTTGGATCCCACCGGCAACGTCGCGTTCAACCGCCAGCTGTCCGACCAACGCTTTCTGGAGCCCTATTCGGGTCTGTACTGGCAGGTGTCGGGACCGGGATATGAGCCGTTTCCCTCGCGCTCGCTCTGGGATCGTCGCCTCGCCACCGGAATGCAGCACAACGATCTCGAGTTGCACACCTACGATTCGGAACAGCTCGACCAGCGGCTGCGGGTCGTGGAGCGCGACGTCCGGCTGCCCGGATCGCCGGTGCGTTGGCGGTTTCAGGTCGCCCAGACGCGCGACGTGCTCGACGCGCAGATCGAGGCGCTGCGCAAGACACTGGTGCGCAGCTTCCTGCTGCTCGCCGCCGGGCTGATCGTCATGGCCGCGCTGCAAACCTGGTATGGCCTGCTCCCACTGCGCAAGCTGCGCATCGCGATCCAGAAGCTCCGCACCGGGGAGACCCCCCGAATCGACGGCGCCATGCCGGCCGAGGTCGCGCCGCTGGTCGAGGAACTGAACGGGCTGGTCGCGCATAACGACCGTCAGGCCGAAGAGGCACGGCGCCACGCCGGCAACCTCGCCCATGCGCTCAAGACCCCGCTCACCGTCATCATGAACGCCGCCACGGCGCAATCCGACGACCTGCCTGCGACGGTAGTGCGCGAGGCGCGGACGATGCGTCGGCAGGTCGACCACCATCTCGCCCGCGCCCGCGCGGTCGGTCGTCGCGGTAGCGCGCACAGCCGCGCGCCCGTCTGGCCCAGCGTCGAATCGGTCGAGCGCGCGGTCGCCCGCCTCTACCCGCATGTCCGCATCGACACCGACGGCCCCAAGGATCTGGTCGCGCATATCGAGCGGCAGGACCTTGACGAGATCATGGGCAACCTCGTCGAAAACGCCGCCAAATATGGCGGGGGCAGCGTGTTCATCACCGTCCGCGTCGAGGCCGGCTTCGTCGAAATCCTGGTCGAAGACGACGGCACCGGCATTCCCGAACCCGACCGCATCCGCATCTTCGACCGTGGCGTCCGGCTCGACACCGGGAAGCCCGGCACCGGCCTCGGCCTCGCCATCGTCCGTGACGTCGCGGAGATTTATGACGGCACAGTCACGTTGGAAGAGAGCGAGGATCTCGGCGGGCTGATGGTGCGGCTGCGGCTGCCAGCGGCAGCGGCATAACGCTTATCCTCCCCCGCCAGGGGGAGGTGGCATGCGCAGCATGACGGAGGGGGAGGAAGCACGACGATCG
>JBHYGP010000014.1:0-2566 GCA_051858935.1 Sphingomonas sp. | reverse complement strand
TCCCCTCCGTCGCCTTCGGCGCCACCTCCCCCTGGCGGGGGAGGATATGAACAGGTCGCGCAAGTACCCGGAATAGCGAGCCGCCCTAACCCATCACCCCGGAAAACCGCCACCTTCCCGTCACCGGGCTCAGCACCAGATCGCATCCGCAATCGCGGCACTGGGTTTCGAACTCGCCCCGGCCAGGACGATCCCGGCGGCGCGGACGGTGGATGCCGAGATGGCACCGGACGCCCGGGCGCGCGGAGGGGGGTGACGCGGTCATCGTCAGTCTCCTGTTCCGGCCCCTGTCAGCCGCCGTCCTGACCACCAATTCAGGCGGGATTCAGGCCGCCAGATGGCGCATCGCGGCGGCGGCGATCGACAGGCTCTTCTTGCGCGCCTCAGGATAAAAGATCGAGCTGGTCAGCATCACCTCATCCACCCCGGTCCGCGCGATAAAGCCCTTCAGCCCCGCGCGAATGGCCTCCGGCCCGCCGATCGCTGTGCATTCCAGCACATGGTCGAGCATCGCCCGCGCCTGCGGCGGCAGGCCGTCGCGATAGCCCGGCACCGGCGGTGGCAACGGCACGCCGGTCCCGGTGGTGCGCAGCGCGACGAACGCCTGCTGCATCGAACTGGCAAGCAACTCCGCCTCGGCATCCGTGTCGGCAGCGAACACATTGAATCCCGCCATCGCATAGGGCTTGTCGAGCACTGCCGAGGGGCGGAACTGGCGCCGATACACCTCCAGCGCCTCGTCCAGCGCGGATGGCGCGAAGTGCGAGGCAAAGGCATAGGGCAGCCCCAGTGCGGCAGCGAGCTGCGCGCCGTACAGGCTCGACCCCAAAATCCACAATTCCGGCCTCGCCCCACCACCCGGCACCGCGCGAATGCCGGTCTGGCCATCATCGGCGAAGTAGCTCTGCAACTCCATCACATCGCGCGGGAAGCCATCCGGGCTGCTCTCCAGCGTCCGCCGCAGCGCGCGCGCCACGGTCATGTCGCTGCCCGGCGCACGCCCCAGCCCCAGATCAATCCGCCCCGGAAACAGCGCGTCGAGCGTCCCGAACTGTTCGGCGATCACCAGCGGCGCATGGTTGGGCAGCATGATCCCGCCCGCGCCGACGCGAATGGTCGATGTCGCCGCCCCGACATGGGCGATCACCACCGCAGTCGCCGCGCTCGCGATTCCGGCCATGCCATGATGCTCGGCCACCCAATAGCGCGAGAAACCTTCGGCCTCGGCATGCCGCGCCAGATCGGCGGCGGCGGCAAAGGACTGGCTGGCGGTCCCACCCTCAAGGATCGGGACGAGGTCGAGCAGGGAATAGGCTGTCATGGCCCGGAGATGGGAAGGCCGGTTGCGTTTTGCACCTCAAGATGGACTTGGCGCGCGCCAACCAAATCCTCCCCGGAACGGGGAGGGGGACCGCGACGCGAAGCGGCGTGGTGGAGGGGGCCCGAGGCAAGGGGCTCCGGCGTCTCGGGCCCCCTCCGTCAGCGCTGCGCGCTGCCACCTCCCCGTTCCGGGGAGGATTTAGTTGGACAATGCCCGCGCCAGCTCCACAAACTCCGCCACGCTCACCGTCTCCGCGCGCCGCGTCGGTTCGATCCCCAACGCCTCCGCCGCCTCGACCGCACCCGGCACCGCCTTCAAACTCTGCCGCAGCATCTTGCGCCGCTGACCGAATGCCGCCGCAGTCAGCCGCTCCAGCACCTTGAACTTCACCCCCGGCGGCTCGTCACCCGGCACGATATGCACCACCGCCGACATCACCTTGGGCGGCGGGGTGAACGCGCTGCGGTGGACCGGCATCGCGATCCGCGCGCTGCTACGCCACTGGGCGAGTACGGCGAGGCGGCCATAATGATCGCTGTCGGTCGTCGCGACGATGCGTTCGGCGACTTCCTTCTGGAACATCAGCGTCAGGCTCGCCCACCACGGCTTCCATTCGGCCGACAGCCAGCCGACCAGCAACGCCGTGCCGACATTATATGGCAGGTTCGACGCGATATGCGGCTTGCCCGCAAACAGCGCCGGAGCATCGACCTCCAGCGCATCGCCCTCGATCACCGTGAGCTGCCCGGGAAACGCCTCGCCCAATTCCTCCAGCGCGGGGATGCAACGCCGGTCGCGCTCGACCGCGGTCACCCGTGCTCCCGCACCCAACAGCGCACGGGTCAGCCCGCCCGGCCCCGGCCCGACCTCGAACACTTCCGTGCCCTGCAGGTCGCCCGGCACGCGCGCGATCCGGTCGAGCAACTGCGAATCGAACAGGAAATTCTGGCCCAACGCCTTGCTGGCGGAGAGCCCGTGTTTCGCAATCACCTCACGCAGCGGGGGCAGCTTGGTCACGCGGGCGCGGCCTGCTCGGCGTCATAGGTGGCGCGGTGCTCCGCCGCCTGCGCCGCCATGCGGATCGCGGCGATCATCGCGCCGGGTTCCGCCATGTCCTTTCCGGCGATGCCGAACGCGGTGCCATGATCGGGGGAGGTGCGCACGATCGGCAGGCCCAAGGTCAGATTGACCCCCTCGTCGAAATGCAGCGTCTTGAGCGGGATCAGCGCCTGATCGTGATAGAGG
>JBHYGP010000013.1:0-19454 GCA_051858935.1 Sphingomonas sp. | reverse complement strand
CGCGCATGACCGGTTGAAGAAGGGGTTGATGCGGCGATTGGGGTAGGCCCCAATCCTCCCCCGCCAGGGGGAGGTGGCAGCGCAGCTGACGGAGGGGGAGGAGGCGACGTCCTGTCCGCTCCAGCCGATCCCCTTCCTCCCCCTCCGACGCCTTCGGCGCCACCTCCCCCTGGCGGGGGAGGATAGATGATCGCCACGACACCGCGCTTTTTGCGAGACAGTCGCGACAACCCTGCTACGCAAGGGGCGTGCGTCGCCATCTCTATCTGATCGCCGGTTTGCTCTGCCTTGGCCTTGCGGTGATCGGAGCGATCCTGCCGGTGATGCCGACCACGGTGTTCGTGATCATGGCGGCCTATTGCTTCGCGCGCAGCTCGCCGAAGCTGGAACGCAGGTTGCTCGACCATCCGCGCTTCGGTCCGCACATCGTGCGCTGGCGCGAGAGGGGCGCGGTTAGCCGCAGTGGCAAGGTCGCGGCGAGCATCGCCTTTGCGGTCAGCATCGCTCTCACCCTCGCGCTCACCGCGATGCCTTGGCCGCTCGTCACGATCGGCGCGGCGGTGGTGATCGGCGGCTGGCTTTGGACACGCCCCGAAGCCTGATGCCTTGCCCCGGCGCGCGACCTCGTTAGGGTCGCGCCGTCAGTTTGAGGGGTTTCCATGAAGCGTATCTTCGCCGCCGCATTGCTTTGTACTGCGCTCGCCACGCCAGCCTTTGCCCAGACCGCGGCACCCGCACCGGTCACCACCGCCGCGCCCGCGACCGACTGGACGGTAAAGCCCGAATGGATCGCGGCGCATGTGCGCTTCCTCGCCGGGCCGGAACTGCAGGGGCGCGGCAGCGCGACCCGCGATGAGGCGATTGCCGCCGCTTACGTCGCTGCGCGCTTCCAAGGCTATGGTCTTCAGCACGCGCCGGGCGCGGACTCCTATCTCCAGAAGGTGAAGGTCATCCGCCCGCGTCTCGATAGCGATCCGGTGCTGACGGTTGCGGGCAAGACGGTCGCGGGGGCGAAATTGCTGCTCGGCGGTGCTGCCCGGGTCGAGGGGGCGGTAACGCGGTTCGACGGCGACGATGCGGCGGCGATGCCGGCGGGTGACGTCATTTACGCCGCCAGCCCCACTCTGGCCCCCTCCGCTGCAATCCGGGCGGCGCGCGCAAAGGGCGTCAAGCTGCTGGTGCTGCGCGCGACCGAGCAGACCGGGAAGCTGTGGGAGCAGATCGGCGGCAAGCCGCGCCTCACCGCCTATCTCGCATCGCAGCCGCCGCGTGACGGCCTGTCGGTGGTCATCGTCCCCGCCGCCGAGTTCATCCGCGCACAGCCGCAGGGCAAGACGGTCGCGATGACTCTGCCCGGCCTCGTCCGTGAAGAGGTCGAGACCACCAATGCGGTCGGCTATCTGCCCGGCACCGATCCCAAGGCTGGGGTGATCCTGCTCGCCGCGCATGTCGATCACCTCGGCGTCCAGCCCGACGGGACGGTGATGCACGGGGCGAATGACGATGCCTCGGGCGTCGCTGCTGTGCTCGAACTCGCGCACGCGCTGAGCAGCGGCAAGCGGTACAAGCGCGGCATCTTGTTCGCGGCGTTCGGCGCGGAGGAAATGGGTGGCTTCGGATCGCGCGCCTTTGCCGCCGCGCCGCCGGTGCCGCTCACCCACATCGTCGCCAATCTCGCGTTCGAGATGATCGGGGCGCAGGATCCCAAGCTGCCCAAGGGCACGATGATGATGACCGGGTTCGAACGCTCGAACCTGGGACCCACGCTCGCCGAGCGCGGCGCGCTGGTGACCAAGGACCCCTATCCCGAGCAGAATTTCTTCGAACGCTCGGATAACTTCGCCCTAGCGCGGCGCGGGGTGGTGGCGCACACCATCTCGGGCTGGGCGATGACGCCGACCTATCATTCGCCGCAGGATACGATCGCCAATCTCGATATCCCGTTCATGGCGCGCGCGGTCCAGTCGCTGATCGGCCCCGCCCGCTGGCTCGCCGACACCGACTTCCGCCCCGACTGGACCCCCGGCGGCAAGCCGGCGGAGTAGGGGCGGACCCATTCCTCCCCTGCCCCGCAGAGGAGGTGGCAGCGCGCAGCGCTGACGGAGGGGCGGCCCCGTAGAGGGCGGAATTTTGCCGAGCTGTTTACGGCCGTCTGCGCGGCCGCCCCTCCACCACGCCCTTCGGGCGCGGTCCCCCTCCCCCAGCGAGCTGGGGGAGGAATTGCGCCAAACAAAGAAAAACCCCGGCGGTCTTGCGACCACCGGGGCTTCCTCGCATGCCCTTCCAACAGGGAAGGGTGACCGGCCGTGGCGCCTGTCAGGGGGGTGACACCCCGACCGGGCACACGCTTAGCGAAGCAGCGTCAGAACATTCTGCTGCGACTGGTTGGCCTGGGCGAGCATCGCGGTCGATGCCTGGCTCAGGATCTGTGCCTTGGCGAGCGCGGTCGTTTCGGCCGAGAAATCGGCGTCCTCGATGCGGCTGCGCGCTTCGGTCAGGTTGGTGACGTTGCTGGTCAGGTTGTTGACCACCGATTCCAGACGGCTCTGGCTGGCACCGAGGCCGGCGCGAACCGTATTCACCGTGGTCAGCAGCGCGTCGATCGTGGCGAGCGAGCTGTTGGCGGCAGCCGAGGTCGCAACCGACAGGCCGGTCGTCTCGATATCGTCGCCCACTTCGACCACGATGTCGTCGCCGACAGCGGCCGCGATTTCGTCGCCCACTGCAGCGGCGATCAGATCGCCTTCCTCAGCCGCGATCTCGTCGCCGATGGCCAGCGTCAGCTCGTCGCCGACCGAAACCACGATGTCATCGCCTGCTTCGGCCAGGATCTCGTCGCCAACGGCGGCCAGAACCTCGTCGCCCACCGCAACTGCGATGTCGTCACCGATCGCGCCGCCAAAGCCATCGTCGATGTCGTCCTGCGTCGCAGGGCGCATCAGGTTGGCATCGACGTCGTCCTGCGTCGCCACGCGGGTGGCACCGTCGGTGACGTCGTCGGCGGTGGCGAGGCGGGTGGCGCCGGCGGTCACGTCGTCGGCGGTCGCCGCACGGGTCACGCCCGCATCGACGTCGGCCTGGGTCGCTTCGCGGGTCGCACCGGCATCGACGTCATCCTGCGTCACGGCGCGCATCGCACCGGCGGTCACGTCAGCGGCGGTCGCCTCACGGGTCGCACCGGCGGTCACGTCCGCAGCGGTCGCCGCACGGGTCTTGCCGTCGGTGACGTCTTCGGCCGTCGCTTCGCGGGTCACGCCAGCCGTCACGTCCGCCGCAGTCGCCGCGCGGGTGCCGGCCGACATGCTGCTGAGGTCGATATTGCCGATCGAGATTGCGACGGTCTCACCGGAATTATAGCCGGTCTGGATCGTCGTCGTGGTGCCTGCACCGCCCGAGCTGGTGGTGAACAGCGAGACGCCGTTGAACTTGGTGGTCGTCAGCGCCGACGAGATCTGCGAGGTCAGCGCGGTCACTTCCGACTGAAGGTTCGTGCGGTCGCTGTCCGAATAGGTGCCGGAAGCCGACTGGACCGACAGCTCGCGGATGCGCTGCAGCATGTTGGTGACTTCGCCCAGCGCGCCTTCGGCGGTCTGGGCAAGGCTGACGCCGTCATTGGCGTTGCGGATCGCCTGGCTCATGCCGCGGATCGACGAGGTCATCGTCGATGCGATGGCCAGGCCAGCGGCGTCGTCCTTCGAAGTGTTGATGCGCTTGCCAGTCGACAGACGCTCCATGGCGGTCTGCAGCGAGGCCGACGCCATCTTCGAAGCATTCGCGGCGCGCAGGCTCGCGATGTTCGTTCCGATAACAGTCATGTCTTGTCTCCGTTCAATCCGGCGTCCCTCTGTTCCCCCCTGAATGCGAGAGAGCCCGAGCCGCCAATGGGGTAGAACGGCAGGGTGCGCGGCGGATTAAGCAGTTTTCTGCGCAGTTTTTCGCGGGTCTCGCGCGCGCGTAGAGGCACGCGCGGCTATCTGGAGCCGGAAAACGCTGTTTTTTCGTATTGGTTTACCGGTCGTTTACCAACAATACCGCATTCAACCCTCCAACAGGGGGTTTCGAATGCAGACCATCTTTCCGTCGGCAGCTGTCCTTCGTCAGAATTACGCGCTGGTTTCTGCGCTGCGATCGCAGGGATTCACGATCGGCGCGGCCGACAAGGTCAAGCCGATGACCGGCGACCTGTTCATGATCGTCGAGGGCGAAGCGCCCCCGGTCTCCGCCCGCACCCTGGTGCTGGCCGAGGGTCCGGTCGCGGCGATCCCGTTCAACGACGGCAATCCGGCGCGCCTGTCCTATGGCGCGGATGACTGCGCGGTCGCGACCGGCTTTGCCAGCGCGATGCTGCGCGGCGCGCATGCCCCGGTAGCCGCCGACCCCGAAAGCCTCGCACTCTATGCACTTGCCGAGCGGGTCGCTGCCGCCGACATCACGGTCCTCATCAACGGCCCGACCGGCACCGGCAAGGAAGTGCTGGCCAAGGCGATCCATAACGGCTCCACCCGCCGCGACGGCCCGTTCATCGCGGTCAATTGCGCGGCGCTTCCCGAAACGATGCTCGAAGCACTGCTGTTCGGTCACCAGAAGGGCGCATTCACCGGCGCGAGCGCGGCGGGCGAGGGCTTTTTCCGCGCCGCGAACGGCGGCACACTGCTGCTCGACGAAGTCGCCGAAATGCCGCTTGCGCTCCAGGCCAAGCTGCTGCGCGCGCTGCAGGAGCGCGAAGTGGTGCCGATCGGTGCCACTGCGGCCGAAAAGATCGACGTGCGCGTCATCGCCTGCGCCAACCGCGACCTCCAGACCGAGGTGATGGAAGGCCGGTTCCGCGCCGACCTTTACTACCGCCTGTCGGTATTCCCGCTGTCGACCAAGCAGCTGGCCGAGCGACCCGGCGATGTTGCCGCGCTCGCCGCAGCGATGGTGCTGCGTCATGCCGGTCCGCGCGGGCAGTTGCCATGGGTGACGCGGGAGGCGCTGGCGGTGCTGCAGGCGCATGACTGGCCCGGCAATGTCCGCGAGCTGGAAAATGTGATCCAGCGCGCCCTGCTGCTGTGCATGGGTGATGCGATCACGCCCGATCATCTCATTTTCGACCGCGCGCCGACGATGGCCGCGCCGGTGCAGGCTGAACCCGGCCAGCTGAGCAACATCGTCCAGCTCAGCGAGTTCGCCGCGATCCGCGAGACGCTGGCGGCGTGCGGCGGCAGCCGGATCGAGACCGCCAAGCGGCTCGGCATCTCGGAACGCACGCTGCGCTACCGCCTCGCCAAGGCGCGCGAGCAGGGCGAAGATCTGGTTCGGAGGATTAGCGCATGAGCGTCAGTGGAATTGGCAGCGCAGGGGGCGTCGACCGGGTGATGCAATTGCGCGCCCAGATCCTCGAACGCAACGAAGCGCTGCAGCGCGCGACCAGCGGGGCTGCGGCACCCGTATCGTCGCCGGGCGCGCAGCCTGCCGGCCCGTCCAGCTTCATAGACACGATGGAGCAGGCGGTCGGCAAGGTGAACGGCGCACAGAACCGCGCCAGCGAACTCTCCGCCGCGTACGAACGCGGCGAAACGGTCGACATCGCCAAGGTGATGCTCGCCCGCCAGGAGGCGTCGGTCGGGTTCGAAGCGACGCTTCAGGTCAGGAACAAGCTGCTGACCGCCTATCGTGACATCATGAGCATGCCGGTCTGATCATGAGCAACGCCATCGCCACCACCGAAACGCCCGCCTCCGCCACCAGCGGCGGCATGGCCAACCCCCTCAAGCAAATGGGCGACCTGTTCGCCCAGCCTGCGGTCAAGCGCAGCCTGCCGCTGATCTTCATGCTCGGCCTGATTGCCGCCGCCGCGCTCGCGTGGATGGCGCTGTCGACCCCGCCACAGCGCGTGCTGTTCGCCAACCTCCCCGAAAGCGACAAGGCAGCCGTCGCGCAGGCGCTGGACGCTGCCAGCATCGCCAATGGTATCGACGGATCGGGATCGATCACCGTCGCCGAGGATGATTATCACAAGGCGCGGATGCTGCTCGCCGGGCAGGACCTGCCCAAGGCGGCACCCGGCGGCTATGCGCTGCTCGACAACCTCCCGATGGGCGCGAGCCGCGCGGTCGAGGGTGAACGGCTGCGCCAGGCGCGCGAGACCGAACTCGCCCGCTCGATCGGCGCGATCGACACCGTGGCCGAGGCACGGGTGCATCTCGCCACCCCCGAAGCCAGCGTGTTCGTCCGCGACAAGGCCGAGCCGAGCGCATCGGTGATCGTCAAGCTCCAGCCGGGCCGCAGCCTGTCCGACGCGCAGGTGCGCTCGATCGTCAACCTCGTCGCCTCGTCGGTGCCGGGGATGAACCCCGATGCGGTCACCATCGTCGACCAGATGGGCGCGCTGCTCAGCAAGTCGGGCCAGGAATCGAGCGCCGGCGACGCGCGGATCGATTTCCAGAACCGGGTCGAGGACAAGGTGCGGCAACAGCTGGTTCAGCTGCTCACCCCGCTGCTCGGCGCCGGTAATTTCAGCGCCGAGGTGCAGGCCGAGGTCGATCTGGACGAAAGCCAGGCGACCCGCGAAAGCTATGACAAGGAAGGCGCCGTGGTGCGCGCCGAACAGGGCAACTGGACCGGCGCGCCGCGCGACGCTGCGGGTGCGCCCGGCGGTATTCCCGGCGCGCTGTCGAACGTTCCGCCCCCGCCGAGCACCGCTGTGGCGCCGACCCCCGCTGCTCCGGCCCAGCCCGGCCAGCCCGCGACTCCCGTCACCGCGCCCGGCATGAAGCAGAGCGACAGCTTCACCCGCAGCTACCGCAACGGCCGCGAGGTTTCGGTGACCCGCAACATGCCCGGAAGCATCAAGCGGCTGTCGGTCGCGGTGCTACTGCGCGAAGAGCCGGGCAAGCCGCGCGGCACGGTCGAAATTCGCCAGATCGACGAACTGGTCAAGGCAACGGTCGGCTATAAGGCCGATCGCCAGGACCAGGTCACGGTGGTCAGCCGCAAGTTCAGCACCAATGCCGCTGCCGAGGCGGAAGGCGTGCCCTTCTACGAAACCAGCTGGTTCGCGATGGTCGCGCGCAATGTCACCGCATTGGTGATCGCCTTGCTTGTCCTGCTGCTCGGCGTGCGCCCGCTCGCCCGCGCGCTGATGCGCCGCCGCGACGATGCGCGCCCTGCCGGGGCGGCGATGGGCGGCGCCGATGGCGTTCAGATTCCGGCTCAGGTCAGCCCGCAGATGCTCGCCGGCTCCGGTCTGTCGCTCGGCGACCGGGTCGGGCTGGTGCGCGATTTCACCCGCGACAATCCCGCGCGCGCTGCGCTCGCGGTGCGCGACATGATTCGCACGGAGGGCCAGTAAGATGAACGCCCCCCGCCGCTTTACCGGGGTCGAACGCGCCGCCGTGCTGATGATGGTCGTCGGCGACGAAGAGGCCGCCGCGATCCTGCAAAAGCTCGATCCCGACGAGGTGCGCCAGCTGGGCAGCGCGATGATGGCCGTTGCCGACGTCAGCGAATGGGAAATGGCGCAGGTTCTCGACGATTTCACCGGCCGCGCGCAGGAGCGCAGCGCGATCCAGTTCGATCCGCGCCCCAAGCTCGAAACGGTCGTCACCCGCGCGCTTGGGCCGGAACGGGCGGGGGCGGTGCTTGCCAGCATCCTGCCCCCCGAGCCCGCCGAATCGATCACTGCGCTCGCCTGGATGGACGCGACCGAGATCGCCGGGATGCTTGAGGACGAGCATCCGCAGATCGCCGCCGTGCTGCTGGCGCATCTCGACCCGGCCGTTGCGGCGCAGGTGCTGGAAATGCTGCCCGAGGCGAGCCAGCCGCAAGTGCTGCGCCGCGTTGCGCGGCTCGGCCCGGTCACGCCCGACGCCATCGCGACGCTGACCCAGTTGCTCGAACGCCATGCCGGCCAGCCCAAACGCGTCGCCGGCGTCCAGATGGGCGGCACGCGCGAGGCGGCGAAGATCATGTCCTCGGCCCGCAAGATAACCGAGCAGAAGGTGATGCCCAAGCTCGCCAAGATCGACCGCGAAATCGCCCGCGCGATCGAGGAGGCGATGTTCGTGTTCGACAATCTGCTCGAGCTCGACGACAAGAATATGGGCACCCTGCTGCGCAACATCGACAGCGACGTGCTGGTCCGCAGCCTCAAGGGCGTGGACGAAGCGGCGCGCACCCGCTTCCTGTCGTGCATGTCGAGCCGTGCGGCCGATACGATCCGCGACGAGATGGAAGCACGCGGCCCGATGAAGATGGCCGAAGTGCTCGACGCGCAAAAGGCGATGATCGCCATCGCGCGCCAGCTGGTGAAGGACGGCACCATCACCATGCCGGGCGGCGGCGGAGACGACGATTATGTCTAGTTTCGTCCCCGGCCTGGCCGCTCGCAGCGACGGGATCGCCGACGCGCTCAAGCGCGCCTTCGCCCCGCCCGATGGTTTTGCCGCGCGCGCCGTCGCGCCGCGCCCGCCCGCAACGCCGCGCCATTTCGCGCCCGAAGCGCCGGGACACAAACCCACCGAAGGCTGGGACATGTTCGAGGCGGACAAGGCCGCCGCCGAGCCCGCGCCGTTCGTCGATCCGGTCGCCGCCGCGCGCGCGGCTGGCGATGCCGAGGGGCTGGCCGCCGGCCGCGCCGAGGCCGATGCGGCCATAGCGGCGCAGACTGCGCTGCTGACCCAGGTCAGCGACGCGCTGGCACGCGGGGCGCATTTCGACCGCGCCCGCATGGCCGGGCATCTGCGCCAGACCGTGCTCCACCTCGTCACCCGGATGATCGGTGAGGCGGGGGTCGCACCGGACGTGCTCGCCGCACGGATCGAGGCGGCGACCGACCTTCTCGCCGACAGTGCCGAATCGGCGATCCTGCGGCTCCACCCTGACGATGTCGTGCTGGTGCAGGATCACCTGCCCAAAACGGTCTTCCCGGTCGGCGACGCCCAGCTCAAGCGCGGCGCCTTCGTCATCGAAAGCGCCTCGACCATCGTCGAGGACGGCCCGGATCTGTGGCTCGACCAACTCGCGCAGGCGATCGACCGCGTGCCGATTCCTCCCGCGATCTGAGGGTTCATGTTCAACGATTTCAGCGCCGCCTATCTCGACGGCCTCGCCGGTGGCGGATTCCGGCCACAACCCAAGGTGTCGGGCCGCCTGTCCTCTTATGACGGGCTGCTGATGGAGGCGGTCGGCCTCTCGCTTCCCGTGGGCACGGTCTGCGCGATCGGCACCGGCGAGCATCGCGTCGAAGCCGAAGTGATCGGCTTTCGCGGCGGCAAGACTTTGCTGATGAACCTGGGCGGCCCCGCCGCCTTGCTCCCCAACGCCCCGGTCCGCCCGGTCGGCCCGCCCGGGGAGGCGGAGGTCGGCGCGGCGCTGCTCGGGCGCGTGGTCGATGGCGCGGGCAAGCCGATCGACGGGCTCGGCCCGATCCGTGGCGCGGGCAAATGGCCGCTCGCCGGCAAGATCCAGTCGCCGCTCGACCGGGGGCGCGTGCTTCAGCCGATGGATGTCGGCGTGCGCGCGATCAACGGCCTGCTGACGATCGGTCAGGGGCAGCGCGTCGGCATCATGGCCGGATCGGGCGTCGGCAAATCGGTGCTGCTCGGCATGATGGTCCGCGCGGCGAAGGCGGACGTCATCGTCATCGGCCTGATCGGCGAGCGCTCGCGCGAAGTGTCGGATTTCCTGGAGACCAAGGTCGCGGGCGCGGCGCGTGCACGATCGGTGGTCGTCGCGGTCCCCGCCA
This sequence comes from Sphingomonas sp., assembly GCA_051858935.1. Classification (GTDB taxonomy): domain Bacteria; phylum Pseudomonadota; class Alphaproteobacteria; order Sphingomonadales; family Sphingomonadaceae; genus Sphingomonas. Next base: position 9,727 of record JBHYGP010000013.1, on the reverse strand, counting down.
ATCACTCGCCGGTGCTGCGTATTCGCGGTGCGCTGCGTGCCACCGCCATCGCCGAAGCCTTTCGCAACGAGGGCAAGAAGGTTCTGCTGATCATGGATTCGCTCACCCGCGTCGCGCATGCCGGACGCGAGATCGGCCTGGCCCTCGGCGAACCCGCCAGCGCGCGCGGCTACCCGCCCAGCGCCATCGCGATGCTGCCCAGCCTGATCGAGCGCGCCGGGACCGACGTCCATACCGGCGGGTCGATCACCGCAATCTACACCGTGCTGGCCGATGGCGACGACGGCAACGATCCGGTCGTGGACAGCGCCCGATCGATCCTCGACGGCCATATCGTGCTGAGCCGTGCGCTCGCCGAACGCGGCGTCTATCCCGCGATCGACCTGGGTCCGTCGGTCAGCCGTGTAATGACCGATATCGCCGACAAGAAGCACGTCGCCGCCGCGCGCGTACTGCGCCGCCACCTCGCCACCTATGAAGAGAATCGCGATCTCGTCCTGATGGGCGCCTATCGCGCGGGTGCGGACGCCCAGATCGACGCGGCGATCGCCTGCCACGACACCGTGCTCGACTATATCCGCCAGCCCTATGACGAGACGGTCAGCCTCGACGAAGCGGTGACCGAGCTGGTCGGCGTGTTCGGGGATGCGTGAAGTTTCTCAATTCCTCCCCGGAACGGGGAGGGGGACCGCCGAAGGCGGTGGAGGGGCCGCCGACGCAGTCGGCGGTGTCGCTTGCCGCACGCACCGCCATCTGCGGGGCGGCCCCTCCGTCAGCGCTGCGCGCTGCCACCTCCCCGTGCCGGGGAGGAATTGATGATGTTCGATGCCTGACAAACACGCCAAGAAACTCGGTCGCCTGCACCGCGTCCGCACGCTCCAGCTCGACATGGTGCGCGCGAGCGAGGTTGCGGCGCGCGAGAAGGTCGCCGCCGAACAGGCGTTGCGTGCCCGCATCGAATCGCTGGCGCAGGGCGTCGCGCCGTCGCCAGCCCCGCTTCCCGGCAGCGCGACCAGCCTGATCGCCGCGGCGCATTATCGCGAGCGGCTGCACCAGTCCGCCTTTGCCGCCGAACGCCGCGTCGCCGATGCGCAGCGCGGGCTCGACCATGCCCGCAGCGCCACGCAGGAGGCCAAGCGCGACCAGAGCGCGATCGAGAAGCTGATCGAGCGTGCCGAGGCCAATGCCGCGCGCCGCGCGATGCGCGCGCTTGAGGATATGCCGGCCATTCCGAGAAAACGGCACGATCCTTGCTGATCACCGGGCGAAGGAGTTTCGCCCGCCGTGACCGACCTGCTCGCCTCGACCGCGCTCACTGTGTCCCCCTCGGGATTCAAGCCGCGCACCACGCCCGCCGCTGTCGCCGGAGGCTTTGACCTCAAGCTTGCGCTCGACTGCGTGATGCCCGGCGTCGCGCCGATGCCCGGCAAACCGGTTGCCTGCACCGGCAAGGATTTGCCGGTCCCCGGCAATGGGGATGTCGATCCGGCGGATGAGGACGGCGCGCTGCTGGCCTGGATGCCCGAAGGGCTGGTGCTGCTCCCGCTCGAAACCCCGCTGCCTGCACGCGTCGCGGTCGGCACGCCCAGCGCGCATATCGACGGGCCGATTGCCGATCCGGTCGATGTCGCGCCGCTGGCGGTCGAACTGGCCGATGCCGCCGCACCGACTGTCGATTTGGTCGAGGGCGATGCACCCGCGTTATCGCTGGCACCGGCAACCCCGGCTGAAACGACACCGTCCCTTTCCACTCCGCTTCGCACCTGGCGCGATCCGGTTCCGGCCCAGGCCGAGCCGCGCGTCGGGGGCGGGGTCGCCGCAGCGGAGGTGCGGGCCGACCGCGCCACCGCTACGGCACCCGAATTCGGGCTGCGTGCGACCGCTGCGCCGGTGCCGCCGCCGGTCATGCAAGCCGCACCCGCCGCACAGGTCTTCGCCGCCGCGCTCGCCGCGCCGTTGGGCGAGCCGCTCGACACCGCAACGCCAGCCGACCCCGCCAGCCCGGAGATTCAGCTGCTGCGCTCGGTCGAGCTTCAGCGCACCACCGTTCAGGCGACCGCCCAGGCCGATCAGGCCCCGCTCGACCTCAGCCGCGACGACTGGACCGGCAAGATGATCGATCGGATCGCCGCGCTGCGTGAGGGCGTCGAAGCGGCGGACACGCGGATCCGGCTCGCGCCCGAGAATCTCGGCACGGTCGATGTCTCGATCCGCCGCGATGGAGACCGCATCCAGGTGCACTTCACCGCCGAGAATCCGGCGACGCGCCAGCTGCTCGCCGACGCCGCACCGCGCCTTGCCGAACTCGCCGAAGCGCGCGGGCTGAAGCTCGGCCAGTCGAGCGTCGACAGCGGCAGCGGCGAACGCGGCCAGCCGCAGCAGCAGACCCACCAATCCACACCCGCCCGCCCGGCCACGGCGCGCGCGGACACCGGCACCGCGTCCGACGCGCGGGTCGCCTGAACCATCCTGAGGGGGAAATCCGATGAGTGACACCGAAACCAGCGCCGCGCCCGCGAAGAAAAAGGGCGGGATGATGAAATGGCTGATGATCGGCACCGGCCTGATCGTGTTGATCGGCGGCGGCGTCGGCGGCGGGCTGTACGCCGCCAATTCCGGCCTGATCGGCGGCGGCGGCGCTCATGGGGAGAGCGCCGATGCCGACACCCCGCGCCTGGTCCCCAAGAGCGAAGAGGTCCGCGCCGCCGGTAAGGAGGGCGAAGAAGCTGCGGACGGCAAGGGCAAGCCGACGCCGAAGGGCGAGGGCGGCGATAAATATGCCTCCAGCTATTATCAGATGGAGAAGGAATTCACCTCGAACCTGCGCGACAGCGTGCATTTCGTGCAGGTCGGGGTCGCGATCTCCACTCCCTATGACAATCGCGTGATCGAAAATCTCAAGACGCACGAGTTGGCGGTCCGCTCGGCGATCCTGCTCTCGCTGGGCGACACCGCCGAGGAGGAGGTTTTCTCCGCCGACGGCAAGACCCGGCTGCAAAAGCGCCTCACCGCCGCAATCAACACCGTCCTCAAGGAAAAAGAGGGATTTGGCGGGATTGCTAACGTCTATTTTACCAATTTCATCGTTCAGTGAACGGGCATGGTTAACGGCCCTTCAGAGATGACCCTTCAGGGAAACGCGTCGGATCGGCGGGAGCGTTCGCGCGCTGGCGCCGAACACGCGCCCGCGTTGGGGGCCGCGAACCTCAATCCGTTCGGCGACCTGCACGGCGTCCAGCACCTCACCGCACGCCTCGCCAAGTCATTGAAGCCGGTGTTCGAACCGCTGCTGGGCGAGGGGCTGCGCGTCTGGGCGGAGCCGCTGGCGGTGCAGCGCCACGCCGATTACCGCGCCGAACGGCCCGACGGGCTTACCGCGTGGCTGCCGCTGGCGATGACGCCGGGCCGGGGCCGCGCCTTCATCCTGATCGATGGCAAGCTCAGCTACGAGATGCTCGACCGCTTCTTCGGCGGCGATGGCGAAGCGCCGCACCCGATGCCGACCGACTTTACCGGTTCGGCCGAAACCCTGCTGCGCCGCATCGCCGACAGCATCGCGACGCAGCTGCGCCCGGCCTGGGAATTGCTCGCCGAGATCGACTTCGCCTTCGCCCCCGCGCCGACGCCCTTGTCGGTCGCGCCCGAAATCGACGGCGGCGACGCGATGGTCGTCACCCGGATCGGCGTCGCGCTCGGCAATGCCAAGCCGCACTGGATCGACATCCTCTACCCCGTCAGCGCGCTCAAACCGTGGAGCCCCGCGCTCACCGCCAAGGTGATCGGCGGCGAGCCCGAGGTCGAGCCGCACTGGCGCAACGCCCTGACCCGCGCCGCGCTCGGCGTGCGCCTGCCGGTCCGTTCGGTCTTGGCCGAGCCGGTGGTGCCCGCATCGACGCTGATGGCGCTCAAGCCCGGCGACGTCATCCCGATCAGCTTCGGCCCCGATGTGCCGGTGATGGTCGGCCCGCGCCGTATCGGCAGCGGCACCGTCGGCACCGCCAATGGCCGCGCCGCGATCCGCCTGACCCGTTTCGACACCCCTGAGCTCGAGGACGCATGATGAACGACATGACCGGCAGTTTCGCCGCCGAGACCGCGGCCGCCGCCAATTTCCATCTGCTCCAGGATGTCGGGGTCAAGCTGACCGTCGAGATCGGGTCGACCACGCTGACGCTGCGCGAACTGCTCGCGCTCGCCGAAACCAGCGTGATCGAACTCGACCGTGAGGCCGACGAACTGCTCGACGTGTTCGTCAACGGCACGCTGATCGGTCGGGGCGAGGTGGTCACGGTGGGCGAGAAATTCGGCGTGCGCATGACCGAGCTGGTCGCGCCCGACAAGCGGGGCTGACCCGCCATGATGTGGTCCTACATCCTCAAGCTGGTCGTGCTGCTGCCGCTCGTCTGCGGCCTGCTGATCGGCTGCCTCTATCTGTGGCGCAAGCTCGAGGCGCGGCTGCCGGGCAATCAGGGCGACCGGATGCTCAAGGTGCGTGAGACGATGATGGTCTCGACCGGCACCCGCATCGCGGTGCTGGAGGTTGAGGGCAAGCGCCTGCTCGTCTCGGTCAGCCGCAACGGCGTGACCCTGATCGACCGAATCGACGGATGAGCCCGATGCTGCGTCACCTCGCGCTGTTGCTCGGCGCTCTCGCGCTCGCGCTGTTCGCGGTCGCCCCGGCGTTCGCGCAGGAGGCTGCTGCCGCCGCGCCGGTCGCGGCACCGACTGCAGCCGCGACTCCCGGAGCAGGCGATGCGATCGACCGCGCGCTCGGCGATCTGGGCGGCGGCGACGCACCGCTCAGCCTGTCGCTGCAGGTGCTCATCATCATGGGCCTGCTCACGGTGCTGCCGGGCATCCTGCTGATGATGACCAGCTTCACGCGGATCATCATCGTGCTCGCGATCCTGCGTCAGGCGCTGGGACTGCAACAGACCCCGCCCAATCAGGTGCTGGTCGGCCTTTCGCTGTTCCTGTCCTTCTTCATCATGGCCCCGACGATCGAGGTGATGAACCGCACCGCGATCCAGCCCTATGCCGAAGGGCGCATCGGCGCGACCCAGATGATTGAGGAAGCGGGCAAGCCGCTCCACGCCTTCATGCTCAAGCAGACGCGGGTCAAGGACATCACGATGTTCGCCGGCATCGCCAAGGCGGGGCCGATCGCCAACCCGCAGGACACGCCCTTCTCGATCCTGCTCCCCGCCTTCGTCACCAGCGAGCTCAAGACCGCGTTCCAGATCGGCTTCCTGATCTTCCTCCCATTCATCGTCATCGACCTGATCGTCGCCACCGTGCTGATGAGTCTTGGGATGATGATGATGTCGCCGACGATCATCTCGATGCCGTTCAAATTGCTGCTGTTCGTGCTGGTCGATGGCTGGGCCCTGACGATGGGCAGCCTTGCTTCAAGTTTCTCAGGGTAGGGACCCATGGACGCAGATTACTTCCTCTCCGTGGCGCGCGAAGCGATGTGGATCCTCGCCCTCGCCTCGGCCCCGATCCTGATCCCGGCGCTGCTGTCGGGCCTGATCCTCGGCATGATTCAGGCGGCGACGTCGATCCAGGAACAGACGCTGACCTTCGTGCCGAAGCTCGCGATCGTCGGGGTCAGCCTCGTCATCTTCGGCGGCATGATCATGACCCTGCTCGGCGACTTCACCACCACCATCTTCGAACGCATCCCGGACCTTGTGAAATGACTTTCAGCACACCCGTTCCCGCCGCCCCGCCACAGCCGCCGCGCCCGTTGCTGCGTCGCCCCGATGCGCGGCGTGACGATCTGTTCCGCACGCGCTGGGCGCCGACCTCGGCCAGCATCCACTGACATGCTCGGCTTCGGCCTCGCGATCGAGCCGCAGCTCTGGGCGCTGCTGTTCACGATGGTGCGGGTCGGTGCCGCTTTCCTCGCCGCGCCGGTATTCGGCGCGGTCGCGGTGCCATTGAACGTCCGCATCCTGCTGACCGCCGCGGTCGCGATCCTGTCGATGCAGGCCGCCCCGATTGCGGTGCCGGGCGAGGTGTTTGTGCTTGAGACGATCCTGATGGTGATGGCGGAGGCTTTGGTCGGCCTTGCGCTCGGCTTCATCCTCCAGATCGCCTTTGCCGCCCCGTTGGTGGCGAGCGAGGTGATCGGCGTGTCGATGGGCCTCAGCTTCGCGACCGCGATCAACCCGCAGACCGGCCAGTCGACCCCCGCGCTCGGCCAGTTCCTGACGGTGTTGCTCACCCTGTTGGTCCTCGCGGTCGATGGGCATCTGGTGCTGGTCGAGCTGGTCGTGCGCTCCTACGAACTGCTCCCGCCCGGCGGTGCCTGGCTCGCCCCGGGGAAGCTGATGAACATCGTGCTGTTCGGCGGCTATGCCTTTCTCGCCGGGCTGCTGCTCGCACTGCCGGTGGGCTTCCTGCTGCTGTGCCTCAACATCGTCGTCGGCATGCTCTCGCGCTCGGCCCCCGCGCTTAACCTGTTTGCGATCGGTATTCCCGCCAGCCTCGCGATGGGCGTCCTCGCACTGCTCGCCGGCATGCCCGCAATGGGCGACTATATGCTCGTCATCGTGCGTGAGGCGCTCGACGCCGCGCAGACTTTGGTGCTCGGAGGGCTCGGCTGATGGCGGAGACGGCGGGCGAAAAGACCCAAGCACCAACACCCAAGCGCAAGCAAAAAGCGCTCGACGATGGCGACCTGCTCAAATCGCGCGAGTTCGGCGCGGCGCTGATCATCCTGCTCGGTTGCGGCTGGATGATCCTGATGGGCCCGCAACTACTCGGCGCGATCCGTGAGGTGATGGCGGCAAGCTTCAGCTTCGGCCGCGCCGATATTGAAAGCTTCCAGCCATGGAAGCCACTCGCCACCGCGGGGTGGAAGCTCGCCCCGTCGCTCGGCGCCCTGCTCGCCATCGCCCTGGGCGGCGCGGTGCTCAGCCAGGCGGCGCTCGGCTCGCTGCGCTTCAACGGCAAGCTGATGGCGCCCAAGGGCAACCGCATCAATCCCGGCTCAGGCCTCAAGCGCATCTTCGGCCCGACCGGCTGGATCGAACTCGGCAAATCGCTGCTCAAGGTCGTGCTGCTCGGCGGCATGGGCGCGTGGTTGCTCTGGGGTTCGGCGGGGATGACGATCGGGCTGGTCTCCTCCGACCTCGGCACGGCGGTGAAATCGCTGGGCGACACCTTCGCGACATTGGTTCTCGTCATGGCCGGGGGGCTGTTACTGATCGCAGGCGTCGACCTGCCGATCCAGATCTTCCGCCATATGCAGCGGCTGAAGATGAGCGTTCAGGAAGTGAAGGACGAATATAAGGAAACCGAAGGCTCGCCCGAGGCCAAGGGGCATCGTCGCCAGCGCCAGCGTGAGATCGCCAAGGGCGGACTGCGCAAGAGCGTCGCGACCGCGCATGTCGTGCTGACCAACCCGACGCACTTCTCGGTCGCGCTGCGCTACGATCAGGGCAAGGATCAGGTGCCGGTGGTGGTCGCGAAGGGGCGCGGCGAGATCGCGCTGGCGATCCGCGAGCTGGCCGATGAATTTGCGGTGCCGCGCATAGAACTGCCGCCGCTGGCGCGCGCGCTTTACTTCACCAGCCGCGAGAATCAGGAGATTCGCGACGACCTGTATCTCGCGGTCGCGACGGTGCTGGCGTTCGTGTTCGGCCTCGACAAGCGCGCGGGCGGCGCGATGCCATCGGTCAAGGTGCCCGAAACCGCCCTGTTCGACGAAAACGGCGTGCAAATCGGCCTTAAGGGCGCGCGATGACCGCCGTTTATCTGGGCATGGGGGATCACGGCCATGGCCATTGAATCGATTGCGAAAACGATCGGCACCGGGTCAGGGATCGACACGACCGCGCTCGTCCAGAGCCTGGTCGATGCGCAGTTCGAGCTGAAGAACGCAGCGCTGACCAAGCGCGAGGAAACGCTGACCGCGCAGATCACGGCGGCATCGACGCACAAGAGCAACATCACCGGCTTCGCCACCGCGCTCGCCAGCCTGACGCGCGGCGGCACGCTGGCGACCCAGCCGACCAGCTCGCACAGCAATATCCTCGGCGTCACCCGCCTCGCTGGCGCCAACCTCGCCAGCCTCAACGCCAAGGTCGAGGTCCGCCAGCTTGCCGCGCCGCAGAGCGTGGCCAGCGCGCCGGTCGCCAACCGCACCGCCGCGATCGGGCAGGGGACGCTCACTCTCACCTTCGGGACCGCGACCGTGGCGGATGGTGCGATGACCGGCTTCACCGCCGGCACCGCCGCGCCGGTCGCAATCACGATCGGGCCGGATAACTCCAGCCTCGACGGCATCGCCGCCGCGATCAACGCGGCCAAAGCAGGGATCACCGCATCGGTTGTCACCGACAGCGGCGGCGCGCGGCTGGTGGTGAAGGGCGCGAGCGGCGAGGCGCGCGCCTTTACGCTGACCGCGACCGAAACTCCCGGCCATACCGGCCTCGCTGCGCTCAATGTCGGCATCGGCGCGACCGGCACCACGATCGGCAGCGCCGCCGCCGACGCGATCGTCGCGGTCGACGGCATCGCGCTGCGCCGCGACGGCAACAGCATTTCCGACCTGGTCCCCGGCGTCCGGCTCGACCTGTCCTCGGCCCAGCCGGGCACAATCGTGACGATCGGCAAGACCGCACCGACCAGCGCGCTGCTCCAGGCTGCGCAGGATTTCGTCGCGACCTATAACGAGGTCTTCTCGGCGCTGAACAAGGACCTCGACCCGCTCGACGGCGCGCTGCGCGGCGATGCGGCGGCCAAGGCGGTCAAGCGCCAGCTCCAGCAGATCCCAATCGCACAGGTCGCGACCGGCGCTGCGGGCGAACCGACCACGCTGGCGCAGATCGGCATCCGCACCGAACGCGACGGGACGCTCAGCGTCGACACCGCCGCGCTCAGCCGCGCTTTGGTCGATTATCCCGAAGCGGTCGAGCGGCTGTTCGCCGAACCGGTCGGCACCAACGCCACCGGTAACGGCGTCGCCGGCGCGCTTAACGCGATCTCCGCCACCGCCGCCAGCACGACGCGCGGGCTCGGCGCGAGCGAGGCGAATTATTCCCGCGCCAAGGCCGATTTGGACGAGGACAAGGCCGATGTGCTGGCCAAGGTCGAGGACACCCGCACCCGCATGACGCGCCAGTTCGCCAGCATGGACGCCAAGGTCGCGGTCTATAAATCGACGATGAGCTTCCTCGAATCGCAGGTCGAAGCGTGGAACAGTCAGCGATGACCCGCCCGATCCGCCTCACCACCGACGCCGCCGCCACCTATCGCACGATCGATGCGGTCGGGCGGACGGCGGCTGCCGATCCGCACCAGCTGGTCGAGCTCATGTACAAGGAGTGCATCGCCGCGCTGCGCTCCGCCGCCTTCGCCGCCGAAAAGGGACAGTTTGCGGTGAAGAGCGAGCGCATCGCCCGCGCCACTGCGATCCTGTTCGCGCTTGAGGGCGGGCTGGATTTCGAGCGCGGCGGTGAGGTCTCGCGCACGCTCGCGACGCTCTATCACGGGCTGCGCACGCAGATCGTCCAGGCCAGCATCGGCAGCGATCCGACGCCGTTCCGCGCGGTGGCGGACGATCTCGAGGAAATCGCCGGCGCATGGAGCGCCGCGCGCGCGGCGTAGTTCAAACCATCAATCCTCCCCCGCCAGGGGGAGGTGGTATGCGCAGCATGACGGAGGGGGAGGACGGCGACGTCCTCGCGGCTCTTGCGTCAGTGCTTCCTCCCCCTCC
>JBHYGP010000012.1:0-7202 GCA_051858935.1 Sphingomonas sp. | reverse complement strand
CGCAGCGCTGCGCTGGGCAACAGGAGCGTGTTCGGCGGATCGGCGACCGTCAAGCGTGGCGGATTGCTGGGTCAACGCGGTTCCCCCAAACCCTGAAGTCGGGAGGATAACAGGGTTACCTATTTCGATCAAATCCCGATCGGCGCGACCGGCTGGTACGGGCGGGGGGACTTGAACCCCCACGGGCCTTGCGGCCCAACGGATTTTAAGTCCGGTGCGTCTACCATTCCGCCACGCCCGCGCGTTTGTGGTGGGCGAGTTGGCCGGTGCCGAGAGCCCATCGTTCAGCGGCTCTATCGGCCCGCTGGCGCAGTGCCAAGCGAATTGGCGCCGCGCGATGCCTAAACGTTGAGGCGGAGGCGCATTTCCTTGCCGGGTTTGAAATAGGGGACGCGCTTGGCGTCGACATCGACAGCCTCGCCGGTACGCGGGTTGCGGCCGGTGCGGGCCTCACGCGCGCGGGTCGAGAATGCGCCGAAGCCGCGCAGCTCGACGCGGCCGTCCGCAACCAGGCGCGAGGTGATCTCTTCGAAGAAGATGTCGACGATCCGTTCGATCTCACGCGCCGAAAGGTCGGGATTGTCCGACGACAGCATCTGTACGAGTTCCGACCGGATCATGTGCGTCCCCATGGTTGAGCTGCGGCGCAGTGCCGAACGGCTTCAATAACCGGGGGTTTACGCGGGGTTAGGGGGTGGCGGCAACGGAATCTTGCGGCGCACGGCCAAAATTTGAAACAAACGACCGAAGCCGTTGAAATGATTGGAAACGGGCGGACGCCGATGCGCCCGCCCGCTGTCCAATTACTTCTTCTCTTCGCGCGCCTTGAGCGCTTCGCCGAGAATGTCGCCCAGCGACGCGCCCGAGTCGGACGAGCCATACTGCGCAACCGCCTGCTTCTCTTCGGCGATCTGCATCGCCTTGACCGAGAAGGTCGGCTTCTTCGAACGATCGAGGCCGGTGACCATCGCGTCGAACTTCTGGCCGACCTGGAACCGCTCGGGGCGCTGCTCGTCGCGGTCGCGGCCAAGGTCGGTGCGCTTGATGAAGCCGGTCACGCCATCGTCGCCAACCTGCACTTCGAGGCCCGCATCGCGGACTTCCAGAACGGTGACGGTGACGACTTCGTTCTTGTTGACGCGCGAACCCGCACCGCCGGCTGCTGCCGGGGTCGGAACGCCGCCGCGCTCAAGCTGCTTCATGCCGAGGCTGATGCGCTCCTTGTCGGCTTCGATCGCCAGGACGATGGCCTTGACCATCTCGCCCTTGCGGTGAAGCGCCAGCGCGTCCTCGCCCGAAATGCCCCACGCGATGTCGGACATGTGGACCATGCCGTCGACGTCGTTGTCCAGACCGATGAACAGGCCGAATTCGGTGGCGTTCTTGACTTCGCCCTCGACCTCGGTGCCAACCGGATGGGCAGCCGCGAAGGCCTCCCACGGGTTCTGCTGAGCCTGCTTGAGGCCGAGCGAGATGCGGCGCTTTTCCTGATCGACCTCGAGCACCATCACATCGACTTCCTGCGAGGTCGACACGATCTTGCCCGGATGGACGTTCTTCTTGGTCCAGCTCATCTCCGACACGTGGACAAGGCCCTCGATGCCGGCTTCCAGCTCGACGAAGGCGCCATATTCGGTGATGTTGGTGACGCGGCCGGTCAGCTTCGCGCCGACCGGATACTTGGTGCCGGCACCATCCCACGGATCGCTCTCAAGCTGCTTCATGCCGAGCGAGATGCGCTGGGTGTCGCGGTTGATGCGGATGATCTGAACCTTGACGGTGTCGCCGATGTTCAGGACTTCCGACGGGTGGTTGACGCGCTTGTAGCTGAGGTCGGTGACGTGCAGCAGGCCGTCGATGCCGCCGAGGTCAACGAACGCACCGTAATCGGTGATGTTCTTGACGACGCCGTCGATCACCTGACCTTCGGCGAGGCTCAGGATCAGGCCCGAACGCTGCTCGGCGCGGTTCTCTTCGAGGACGGCGCGGCGCGAGACGACGATGTTGCCGCGCTTGCGGTCCATCTTCAGGATCTGGAAGGGCTGCGGCAGGTCCATCAGCGGCTGCACGTCGCGAACCGGACGGATATCGACCTGCGAACCGGGCAGGAACGCCACGGCGCCCGACAGGTCGACGGTGAAGCCGCCCTTGACGCGACCGAAGATGACGCCCTCGACGCGGTTGCCCTGCGAGAATTCGAGTTCCAGCGTGTCCCATGCGGCTTCGCGGCGGGCGCGGTCGCGGCTGAGCATCGCTTCGCCGTTCGCATTCTCGACGCGGTCGACATAGACCTGCACTTCGTCACCAACCTTGAGGTCGGCGGGCTGACCGGGGGCTGCGAATTCGCGCAGCGGCACGCGGCCTTCGCTCTTGAGGCCCACGTCGATGATGGCGAGATCGTTTTCGATGCCGGTGACGGTGCCGATGACGAAGCGCGGCGAAATCGTCGCGCGTGGGGTTTGCCGTAGAGGCCATAAAGGGTTCAGTCCTGTCTATCGTTTTTCCGGCCGGCTGGTTGGGTCCAGCGGTCTTTTAGGCCGAAATGCCGCGGCGGCCGAATGCCGGTCGCGGCGTCCCGCGGACGGCCGATGGGGAGGGGGCTGACGCTCTTTTTGGAAAGCGAAAACGGCGCGTGGGCGTCGACGCCCCGCGCTTCCCTCCACAAGCACCGCTCGCAGAACCGGCGCGCCATAGACGGGCATGCCTCGAAAGGCAAGGGAATCCGGCGATCCCGACCCCGCGCCGCCGCTTACGCTTTGTTTACCACGGGCAGTCATGATGCCGACCCAATACAACCTGTGGGGGAGAGGGCGTATGGTAACGGTAACAGTGCCGGCCGGGGACGTGCAGGGGCGTGTCGTGGCATCGATTCCGGGTCAGTATGAGATCGTCCGCGACGATCGCCTGGGCCTGATCCGGATCAGCTGTACCGGCCTGCGCCTCGGCGAGGAGGTAGATCGTTACCTTGCGATACTCGAACCGATCGTCGCTGACATGCGCGCCTCCTACGGGCGCGTCCGCGTCCTCGCCGATCTGCGCAACGCACCGATCCGCACGCAAGAGGCGGCGGACAAGATGCGGGCGGGCAATCTGCGCCTCTATCGCACCGGCGACCGGATCGCGCTGATCGTCGAGTCCAGCCTGCTCAAGATGCAGCTGCGGCGGACGTTGGTGGAGTTTCAGAATATCTTCGTATCGCCGAACGCGGCGGAGACCTGGGTTACGGCCGACGTCTGACCGGATGCCCGCCGCCCCCTGGGAGAGGGGGGTAGGGGACGGCGAGCAAACTGGTCAGTCGCTTACGCGCTCCACGCCTGGAACGGCAGGTCGAGATCGTCGGCGACGGCCTTGAACGCGATCTTGCCCTGATAGACGTTGAGGCCGTTCGCCAGATGCGGATCGGCGGCCATCGCCTTTTCCGCGCCGAGATTGGCGAGCTTCATCACGAACGGCAGCGTCGCATTGTTCAGCGCGAAGGTGCTGGTCCGCGCGACTGCGCCGGGCATGTTGGCGACGCAATAGTGGATCACGCCGTCGACCTCATAGACCGGGTTCTCATGCGTGGTCGCATGGCTGGTCTCGAAACAGCCGCCCTGGTCGATCGCGATGTCGACCAGCACACTGCCGCGCTTCATCGTCTTGAGCATCTCGCGCGTCACCAGCTTGGGTGCCGCCGCGCCGGGAACCAGCACCGCGCCGATCACCAGATGCGCGTTCGCCACCGCTGCCGCGATCGCTGCCTTGCTGGCATAGGCGGTCTTGATCGTGCTGCCGAAATGCATGTCGAGTTCGGCGAGGCGGGTGTTGTTGATGTCATAGATGGTGACATCGGCGCGCAGTCCCGTCGCCATCTGCGCCGCGTTGATGCCCGACACACCGCCGCCGAGGATCGCGACCCGCGCCGGGGCGACGCCGGGAACCCCGCCCAGCAGCACGCCGCGTCCGCCCTGTTCCTTTTCAAGGTAATGCGCGCCGACCTGCACCGACATGCGGCCCGCGACTTCGCTCATCGGCTTGAGCAGCGGGAGGCTGCGGTCGTTGGCGGTCACGGTCTCATAAGCGATGCAGGTCGCGCCGGACTTCATCAGCCCCTCAGCCTGCGGCTTGTCGGCGGCGAGATGGAGATAGGTGAACAGCGTGTGGCGCGGTTCGAGCAGCGCAATCTCGCTCGCCTGTGGCTCCTTGACCTTCACGATCATGTCGCTCTGCGCGAACACCTCCGCCGGGGTCGCGACGATCCGCGCGCCCGCAGCGATATAGTCGGAATCGCTGAAATCGATGCCCATGCCGGCATTGGTCTGGACAACCACCTCATGCCCGGCGGCGGCCAGCTCCGCGACCAGCGGCGGGGTCAGGCCCACGCGATATTCGTGGTTCTTGATTTCCTTGGGGACACCGACGCGCATGGACACTCTCCGAATTGTCTTGTTTCGAAGAGATCGTAGCGCAGGTTACCACCGCAAATCCCTGCAAAGTCATGCGCTGTTCAATAGCTTGATGCACGTTTATACCGCTTTGTGATCTAAAACAGGAAAAACGTGCAAGATGGATCGAATCGACGGAGCAATCCTGAAACTGCTCGCACAAAACGCCCGTGCGCCGGTGAATCAGATCGCGGGTGAGGTCGGGCTGTCTCCCTCGGCCTGCACCCGTCGCATTCAGGCGCTGGAGGCATCGGGGCACATCCAGGGCTATGCGGCACGGCTGGGGCTGCGGCGGCTGGGCTATAGCGTCACCGCCTTTGTCGACATCACGCTCGGCACCGAAGTGGACGAGGATCTCGCCCGGTTCGAGGCGGCAGTGGGCCAGATCGACGGCATTGTCGAATGCGCGCTGGTTTCTGGCGGTTACGACTATCGGCTGAAAATTCTATGCCGCGATCTCGACGATTATGAGCGGCTGCACCGCGAAAAAATGGGTCGATTGCCCGGCGTTGTGAAGATCAGCTCCAGCTTCGTGCTGCGATCTGTCCCGACGCGGAGTGAGGCCGATGCCTTGTTCGATCGGGCCGGGTAAATAAACCGGGCGCGGCGCGCATGACGGTATCTAATTCGATTGCCGTGCGTTACAGGACGACCGGAGCCGTCACCGACCTGCTGTGAGTGCTCTTGCTCCCAGTTCCATGGGAGCCCACATGCCCGATTTAATCCTCATCGCCGTCATTGTGGCTGGCGTGGTCGGCTTTTTGTTCAGTCGCAGATATACCCAAGCGGCCGTCTATCGTCGTCGCAGGCGCAAGGAGCGTGCCGAATATGACGCTGTGATGGAAAGCCGGCGTGAGGCCGAGGAGGCCGGTCGACCGTCATGATGACCGGCCTGCGCCGCGGGGCAGCTGAGTTGATCGAGACGCGCTGATCGCCGGGCATCCCGGCGCGCGGTTGCAGCGCCATGCTGCACGTGCTAACGGCCCGCGTTCTTTCAACGGACAGGCTCAGGTCGCATGACCCCTCGCTCCCTCGCCACGGCACGCAAGTTCCTCCCGTGAGCGAGCCCAACGGAAGCCCCCAGCCGGCGGCCGACTCGACCCCAACCGACCAGCATCACACGCATGGCCGCGAGGCCGCGCTGTGGAAGCTCGCGGTCGGTGCGATCGGCATCGTGTTCGGCGATATCGGCACCAGCCCGCTCTATGCGTTCAAGGAAACCTTTGCGGGGCACCACCCCCTCGCGCTGGACCAGGAACATATCATGGGCGTGATCAGCCTGATGTTCTGGTCGATGATGGCGGTGGTGACGCTCAAATATGTCAGCGTGATCATGCGCGCCGACAATAAGGGCGAGGGCGGAAGCCTGGCGCTGCTCGCACTGATCAACCGGGCGAGCGGGCAGAAGAAGTGGACCGCCGGGATCGTGATCCTTGGCGTATTCGCGACCGCGCTCTTCTATGGCGACTCGATGATCACCCCGGCGGTGTCGGTGCTGTCTGCGGTCGAGGGGATCGCGGTCGCCGCGCCGACCTTCTCCGGCTGGATCCTGCCGATCGCGGTGGCGATCCTGATTGCGCTGTTTTCGATCCAGCGCACCGGGACCGCGCGCGTGGGGGCGATGTTCGGGCCCATCATGCTCGGCTATTTCGCGGTCATCGCGACGCTCGGCACGCTCAGCGTCGTCAAGACGCCTGAAGTCCTGTGGGCACTGCTGCCGACCTATGCGGTGCATTTCTTCGTGATCGACGGGTTTGCTGCGTTCCTCGCGCTCGGCTCGGTCGTGCTCGCTGTGACCGGCGCAGAGGCGCTCTACGCCGATATGGGGCATTTCGGGCGCAAGCCGATCCGCGTGTCGTGGCTGTGGTTCGTGCTGCCCGCGCTGATGCTCAACTATATGGGGCAGGGGGCGCTGCTGATGCGCGACGCTGCGGCGCTGCAAAGCCCGTTCTACCTGCTCGCGCCCGAATGGCTGCGCCTGCCACTGGTCGGCATCGCGACGATGGCGGCGATCATTGCGTCGCAGGCGGTGATCACCGGCGCATTCTCGGTCACGCAGCAGGGCATCCAGCTCGGCTTCATCCCGCGCCTGCGCATCAGCCATACCAGCGCAGCGACGGCGGGGCAGATCTATATCCCGCTGATCAACTGGGCGCTGATGATCGCGATCATCCTGCTCGTGCTGACCTTCCAGACCTCGTCCAACCTCACCGCCGCATATGGCATTGCGGTGACCGGCGCGATGCTGATCGACAACTTCCTGATCGCGGTCGTGCTGTTCGGGCTGTGGAAGTGGAAGAAGCGCTATGCGGTGCCGCTGCTCGCGCTCTTCTTCGTCGTCGACCTTGCCTATTTCAGCGCCAACCTGACCAAGGTGCCCGATGGCGGCTGGTTCCCGCTGCTGGTCGGCGTGGTGATCTTCACCCTGCTCACCACCTGGGCCAAGGGTCGTCGCCTGATGGTCGAGCGGATGCGCGAGGCGGCGATGCCGATCAAGGTGTTCATCCAGTCCGCCGCCACCTCCGCGACGCGGGTCAAGGGGACTGCGGTGTTCATGACCTCGACGCCGGAAGGCGTGCCGCATGCGCTGCTCCACAACCTCAAGCACAATAAGGTGCTACACGAGCGGGTGATCCTGCTGACCGTCAAGATCGCCGATCAGCCTTATGTCGATGAGGCGGACCGTGTGTACCTCGACGATCTGGGGCAGGGGTTCCATCGCATGAAGATCCTGTACGGGTTCATGCAGGAGGCGGACGTGCCCGCCGCGCTGGGCGC
>JBHYGP010000011.1:0-7237 GCA_051858935.1 Sphingomonas sp. | reverse complement strand
CAGCAGCACCTCCTGCACCAGATCGTCGAGCTGCGCTGGGGCAACGCGGCGGCGGAAATAGCGCTCCAGCCACAGCTGCGCTTCGGTGAGCAGCACCGTATAGGCGCGGCGGTCGCCCGCCTGCGAAGCGATCATCAGCCGCACGAAGCCGGCTTCATCCGCAATCATCGCCGCCCCTCCCGTGCGCGCATGTTCAGCCCCGCTTCCGCCGCCGGCCGCCGATGATCGCATCGATCGACAGCGCGCCGCCGCCCCGCACGATCAGCACCGCAGCCAGCGCGACCCACAGGATATGCGTTGCCCACCACGCTTCTGGATAGACGAAAAACTGGATCACCAGCGTCATTCCCAGCAACGCGGTCGCCGACAGGCGCGTCGCCAGCCCGATCAGCAGCAGGGCAGGGAACAGATGCTCCGCCATTGTTGCCATCGGCGCGGCGATTTCGGGCGGCAGCGGAACCGCGCTATAGTCGTTTTCGAACAGATAGCGGGTGGCGTCGCTGATCTCGAACCAGCTGCCCTCCACCACCTTGCTGCGGCCCGCGCGCCAGAAGATTCCGGCGAGCGCGACCCGCACCAACAGCAGCGCAAC
This sequence comes from Sphingomonas sp., assembly GCA_051858935.1. Taxonomy (GTDB): domain Bacteria; phylum Pseudomonadota; class Alphaproteobacteria; order Sphingomonadales; family Sphingomonadaceae; genus Sphingomonas. The sequence continues at coordinate 6,645 of JBHYGP010000011.1, read as the reverse complement.
GCTCTCCGCCGTCCGTGAGGCAAGCAGGGTGACGATCCGATCGTACAGGGATGCGATGCGCTGCATGTCGATGGGTCCTGTCTATTGGGGAAGGATCAGCGCTTGATCGGCTTCAGCGCGCCATTGCCCTTGGGCGTCGCGGTCTTTTCGCAGCTACCCTTGGGCACCAGCTTCCAGGCGTCGCCCTGATAGTCGCGGGTCGAGGTGCCGGCACAGCTGGTGCCCGGACCCGCCGCACAGTCATTCTTGCCCGCCTTGGCAACGCCATAGCATTTTTCCATTCCGGGCTTCTGCGCGGCGGCGGGAGCGGTGCTGAGCGCGGCGGCCAGTCCGGCGGTCGCGGCAAGCCCGGCGAACCGGGCAAGGTTGGAAGCATTCATCGTCATCGTCTCCGGCTTTTTGGGGGATGCCGACGCGTTGCATCATCGGCACATCCCCTCATTCGCCGGGATCGCGGCTGCAGTTACAGCGTTGCAAAAAATGTTGCAGCTGTAACCGCAGCATGGCGCGCGGCGAACTGGTCGATGTGCGCTTCCGCACGACGCTCATTTCAAGGGAATTGGGACATGAAGACCGCAACGCGCACCGTCGCATCCATCGCCGCTACCGCCGCCGCCATCGCGCTGGGATCGTTCTCCGCCTTCGCCGCCGACACGCCCGCCGGCAGCAAGGGCCGCGCGATCGGGGCAAAGGACACCGTCCACTGCTATGGCCTGCACAGCTGCAAGGGCCAGTCCGACTGCGCGACGACCGAGCATCAGTGCAAGGGCCAGAATGCGTGCAAGGGCCATGGCTTCAAGGCGATGAAGGCCGGCGAATGCCTCTCGAAGGGCGGGACGATCGGCGACCTCGGCTGACCCCGCCCGGTCCGGCGGGCCGCCCCTGAACCCCTGGCCCGCCGGACCGATTTCTTCCGCCGTCGAGGAACGATGCGATGACTTCACTGAACCCCTTTGGTGGTTTCGGCCTCGGCCTGCGCCGCGACCATTATCGCGATTTTCTGGAAGGCGAGGTCGCGGTCGATTTCGTTGAGGTGATTTCGGAAAACTTCATGGTCGATGGCGGGCGTCCGCTGCGTATCCTCGAACAGGTGCGCGCGAAGCTCCCGGTGATCCTGCACGGCGTATCGATGTCGATCGGGTCGGCGCACGGCCTCGACCGTGACCATCTCGCGCGCCTGCGGGCGCTGGCCGACCGGATCGATCCGCTGTGGGTGTCCGATCATCTCTGCTGGACGCGCACCAGTGCGCATAACAGCCACGACCTGTTGCCGATGCCGCTGACCCGCGCCGCGCTCGATCTGGTATGCGACAATATCGACCGCGCGCAGGATGTGCTGGGCCGCGTGCTACTGTTCGAAAACCCGTCGAGCTATCTGTCCTATCCGCAGGACGAATTCACCGAGTGGCAGTTTCTGACCGAGATGAGCCGCCGCACCGGCTGCTACCTGCTGCTCGACGTCAACAATATCCATGTCAGTGCCAGCAACCACGGCTTCGACCCGCTCGACTATCTGACGGGCATCCCCGCCGACCGGGTGCGGCAAGTGCATCTCGCTGGCCATACGCCGGGGGAGATCGTCATCGACACGCATGACCGCCCGGTCTGCGACGCCGTATGGGAACTCTTCGCGCGGGCAATGGCGCTGCTCGGACCGGTCGCGGTGATGATCGAGCGCGATGACGCGATCCCGCCGCTGCCCGACCTGCTCGCCGAACTCGATCATGCCCGCGCCATCGCCGCGACCGCGCGGCTGGAGGCGGCGGCATGACCGCGCTCGCCGCACTTCAGGACGCCTTCCTCGCCTGCCTGCACGACGATGACGCGCCGTTGCCGCCCGGCCTGGATGCCACGCGCGCGGCGGGCATGGCGGTGTATCGCAACGGCTATCGCGCCCGGCTGCTCGACGTGCTGGCCGACAGCTATGCGCGCACCGCGCGGTTGGTGGGGGCGGAGGCGTTTCATCAGGCGGCGGCGCACCATCTGATCGCGCATCCCCCGTCATCCTGGACGATCGATCGGGCGGGGGAGGGGTTCGCTGACACCTGCGCGGAGCTGTTCGCCCACGACCCCGATGTGGCGGAGCTGGCCTGGCTCGAATGGGCGATGCAATGCGCCTTCACCGCCGCTGACGAACCACCGCTGACCGGTGCCGCGTTTGCGGCGGCGACGGCGGCGTTCGATGCGGCGGATTGGGAGCAACTCGTCCTCGTGCCGATCGCAGGAACGGCGCTGCGCCTGGTCACCCATGATCTGCCCTGCCTGTGGCGATCACTGGCGGACAGGTCCGCCCAAGCGGTATTCGCCCTGCTCGCCGACCATGAGGGCGAAGCGCTGAACGCAGCGCTGCACGGTGCAACTTTCGGCGACATCTGCACCCGCCTCTCCGAACGCCTTGCCGCGGAAGACGCTGCAACGGCAGCCGGGGCGGCGCTCAATCACTGGCTCGAACTCGGGCTGATCAGGTCGATCCGCACTTCGGTGCAACAGGTCAGCGTTGTCACCCAAAAATAGAGGGTTACCGCGCTTTTGACACCGGTTACTGGCGTTGACCCCCGTTTTCGCCGACGCCTATGCGCGACTCCTACGCATACGAATGCAGTGCCGCGCTGAACGACGCGGCGAAGGAGAGAGACGTGACCGATCGTACCCCGAAGATCGGCCTCGACGCGCTTGGCGTCGGGGCGGAAACCGCCATCCATTGGAACCTGCTGCCCGCGCAACTGGTCGAACATGCCGTGCGCCGCGGTGAGGGCCGCCTCGCCAAGGACGGGCCGCTGGTGGTCGAAACCGGCAAGCACACCGGGCGCAGCGCCAAGGACAAGTTCATCGTCCGCGACGCCGAGACCGAGAGCACCGTGTGGTGGGGCAGCACCAATGTCGGCATGACGCCGGAGCATTTCGCGGCGCTCAAGGCGGACTTCCTGACGCACCTTGGCACGAAGGACACGCTGTTCGTCCAGGACCTGTATGGCGGGTCGCAGCCAGAGCATCGCGTCACCGTGCGCGTGGTCAACGAATTTGCCTGGCACAGCCAGTTCATCCGCACCCTGCTGGTTCGCCCGGAGGCGCATGAGCTCAAGGACTTTGCCGCCGAATATACGATCATCGACCTGCCGAGCTTCCGCGCCGATCCGGCAAAGCATGGCTGCCGCAGCGAGACGGTGATCGCGGTCAACCTCACCGAAAAGCTGATCCTGATCGGCGGCACCGCCTATGCCGGCGAGATGAAGAAGAGCGTGTTCGGCCTGCTCAATTATCTCCTCCCGCCACAGGGCATCATGCCGATGCATTGTTCGGCCAATATCGGTCCGAACGGCGACACGGCGGTGTTCTTCGGCTTGTCCGGCACCGGCAAGACCACGCTGTCGGCCGATGCCAGCCGCACGCTGATCGGCGATGACGAGCATGGCTGGTCCGACACCGCGGTCTTCAATTTCGAAGGCGGCTGCTACGCCAAGATGATCAACCTGTCGCCCGAGGCCGAGCCGGAGATCTTTGCTACCACCAAGCGCTTCGGCACGGTGCTCGAAAATGTCGTGATGGACGCCGAGACGCGCGAGCTGGATTTCGATGACAATACGCTCGCCGAGAACAGCCGCGGTTCCTACCCGCTCGATTTCATCCCGAATACGAGCGAGAAGAACCTGGGGCCGGTGCCCAAGAACATCATCTTCCTCACCGCCGACGCCTATGGCGTATTGCCCCCGATCGCGAAGCTGACGCCCGAACAGGCGATGTACCACTTCCTCTCGGGCTATACCGCGCGCGTCGCGGGGACCGAGATCGGCGTGACCGAGCCGACCGCGACCTTCTCGACCTGTTTCGGTGCGCCGTTCATGCCGCGTCATCCGTCGGTCTATGGCAATCTGCTCAAGGAGCGGATCGCCAAGGGCGGGGTCGATTGCTGGCTGGTCAACACCGGCTGGAGCGGCGGCAAGGCGACGATGCCGGGGATCAAGCGCATGCCGATCCGCGTCACCCGCGCGCTGCTCAACGCCGCGCTCGACGGCAGCCTGAAGGATGCGGAATTCCGTCAGGACCCCAATTTCGGCTTCATGGTCCCGGTCGCGGTCGGCGATATCGACCCGAACATGCTCGACCCCCGCGCCGCCTGGGCGGACAAGGGCGAATATGACGCGACCGCCGCCAAGCTGGTGGACGAATTCGTCGCCAATTTCGCGCAGTTCGCGGATCATGTCGACGAAGGCGTGCGTGAGGCTGCGCCGCGCAGCCGCAGCAAGGCGACCGAACCAGCCTGAGCCAGTGTCACAGCCCCGCCGGCGGACTCGTCGGCGGGGTACCGCGCTGGCAATCGCGGGTCGGCGTCCCTACATATGGGGTATCGTCGGCACATCGCTCCGTAGGCGCCGGCGGCTGAGAGATTCTTCGCGCTCCCGCTTACACGACGGGAGCCGCGCTATGGACCTCAACTACCTTCTCTATCGGCATCAGGTGTCGCTGATGCGCGCCAAATCGTCCGATTGCCTGTGCGCCAGCCGGTCGCATCGCGGGCTCGCAAATGGCTATGCCGAGCGCATCCGCGTGCTGCGCAGCGCACTGGGCGAGGAAGGCTCGCTGACGCGCGCGCCATGCTGACACCGACCCCCGTCGAAACCGACAAGCCGCGTACGCGCCAATTCCGCCGCCACAGCGACAAGCCGCGCCTCGCCCCTGAGGCGGTGGCACGACAGGGCCGCGTGGCGACGCTGGTGTGGGAACGACTGCGCGACAATGCGGCTGTGCTGGCGTTCCTCAACGCGCATGATTCAGGACTGGATGGGCGTCCGATCGACCTCGCGACCGCTGATGACGACGGTTTCCGCGCAGTGATTGCCCGCCTCGACGCGCTCCACCCGGCGGGGTAGGATCGCGCGGGGCATTTCCCCATTCAAGGAGCGGCGCAGATGAGCATCCTCGATACCCTTCTCGGCCAAGTCGGCGGCACCGACGGCCTCACCAATCTTGCAGCCAAGGTCGGGCTGTCGCCCGAACATGTCGAATCCGCGGTGCAGGCGCTGGCGAAACACCATCAGATGCAGGGCGACACCGCCGAGGGCGCAGCCGCCGCGACCGGCCTGCCGCTCGACAAGATGCAGGAGCTGATCACCCAGATCGGCGGCGAAGGCGCGCTCGGCAAGTTCGCGACGATGCTGCAAGCCGATGGCGCGTCCGGCATCCTCGGCGCGCTCGATCGCGATGGCGATGGCAACCCGCTTAACGACTTGGCCGGTATGGCAGGGGGCTTGTTCGGCAAGAAGTGACCGCGCGCCTGCTGCAGTCTGCATGACCGGATCGACGATCCCGCTCGGCGAAGCGGTGCGCGTGTGGCTGCGCATCGCCGCGCTCTCGTTCGGCGGGCCGGCGGGACAGATCGCGGTGATGCACCGCGTGCTCGTCGACGAGAAACGCTGGATCGGCGAGCAGCGCTTTCTCCATGCGCTCAACTTCTGCATGTTGCTTCCCGGGCCGGAGGCGCAGCAGCTTGCGACCTATATCGGCTGGCTGCTGCACAAGCGGGTAGGCGGGCTGATCGCGGGCGGGCTGTTCATCCTGCCCGGCGCACTGGCGATCATGGCACTCAGCTGGATCTATGTCCTGTGGGGGACCAGCGGCCTCATCGGCGGGCTGTTCTTTGGTCTCAAGGCCGCGGTGCTGGCGATCGTCGCGCAGGCGGTGGTGCGGATCGGCGGGCGGGCGTTGCGCTCGACCGCCGCGCGGTTGCTCGCGGCGGCGGCGTTCGTCACGATCTTCTTTCTCGGCGCGCCGTTTCCGCTGATCGTGCTGGGGGCAGGGGTGATCGGCTGGCTCGCCGGGCGCGCCGGTAGCAGCGCGTTCGCCAGCGCTGGGCATGGCGGGACGGGCGGGGGCCTTGCCGACCGCGATTCGGTGCTGGGCGAGGAGCTGCCCGTCCATGCCCGCCCACGAAAGCGCGCGGTGCTGTTCGATGCGCTGCTGTGGCTGGCGCTGTGGCTGATGCCGATCGCCGTGTTGCTGCTGTGGCTCGGCCCGGATCATGTGTTTAGCCAGATCGCGACCTTCTTCGCCAAGATGGCGATGGTGACGTTCGGCGGGGCCTATGCCGTGCTCGCCTATGTCGCGCAGCAGGCGGTCGAGCATCATGGCTGGCTGCAACCGGGCGAGATGATCGACGGGCTCGGCATGGCGGAAACGACGCCGGGGCCGCTCATCATGGTGCTGCAATTCGTCGGGTTTCTCGGTGCGTATCGCGATCCCGGCATGCTCTCGCCGATGCTGGCTGGGACGCTGGGCGGGCTGCTCGCGACCTGGGTGACCTTTGCGCCGTGCTTCCTGTGGATCTTCCTCGGCGCGCCGTTCATCGAGCGGCTGCGCGGCAATGCGGCGCTGACCGGAGCGCTCAGCGCGATCACGGCTGCGGTGGTCGGAGTGGTACTCAACCTTGCGCTGTGGTTCGCGATCCACGCGGTGTTCCGCACGACGGTGGCGGTAGGCGCAGGCCCGGTGTCGTTCGACGCGCCGGTGCTGGCGAGCATCGACCTATGGGCGGCGGTGCTGACGCTGTTCGCCTTGGTGGCGGTCTTCCGACTCAAGCTCGGCCTGTTCACCGTGCTCGCGCTGTGCGCTGGGGCTGGGGTGGCGTTGCGGCTGGTGGGGTTGGTCTGA
>JBHYGP010000010.1:0-7265 GCA_051858935.1 Sphingomonas sp. | reverse complement strand
GGAAGACCGGATTGCCGTCGCGGTCCTTGGCCATCGCGGTGCGATTGAGGTCCATGAACTCCTTCACATCGCCCGCCTCGCCACCGACCCAGCGCGCGGTGTCGAACGGCGCGGGTTCGAGCACCGCGCCGACCTTGTACTCGGCATCGAGGCGGCTGAGCAGCACCTCAAGCTGAAGCTGCCCGACCACGCCGATGATCCAGTTCGACCCGATTTCGGGATAGAACACCTGGATCACGCCCTCTTCGGACAGGTCGTCGAGTGCCTTGCGCAGCTGCTTGGTCTTGGTCGGATCCTTGAGCACGACACGACGCAGGATTTCAGGCGCGAAATTGGGCAGGCCGGTAAAGCGCACCCCGGCCTTTTCACTCAGCGTGTCGCCGACGCGCAACGTGCCGTGGTTCGGGATGCCGATGATGTCGCCCGGAAACGCCTCGTCCGCCAGCTCGCGCTGCTGGGCGAAGAACATGATCGGCGAATGGATCGCGATCGGTTTGCCATGGCCGCTGGGCGTCAGCTTCATGCCGCGCTTGAACGTCCCCGACACCAGCCGCATGAACGCGATGCGATCGCGATGGTTGGGGTCCATGTTCGCCTGAACCTTGAACACGAATCCGGTGACTTCGGGATAGTCGGGTGCCACCGCCGCAGGTTCAGCGGGCAGGGCATGCGGCGGCGGCGCGTGCAGGGCGAGCGCGTCGATCAGCGAATCGACCCCGAACTCCTTCAGCGCCGACCCGAAATAGACCGGCGTCAGGTCGCCATTGCGATAGGCGTCACCGTCGAACGTCGCATAGCCGGCAAGGCCCAGCTCGGCCTCTTCGCGGACCTTGGCCAGCGTCTGCGCCGAGATCAGCGTGTCGAGCTGCGGATCATCGAGGCCGCTGGTCTGGACGACCTTGCCCTGGAATTCGCGGCTGTCGCCCTCGGGCAGCAGCAGGCGGTGGTCGACCAGGTCGTAAATCCCCTCAAACTGCCCGCCCATGCCGACCGGCCACGTCATCGGCGCGACATCGAGCGCGAGCAGGTCGGCGATCTCGTCGAGAATCTCGAACATCTCGCGGCCTTCGCGATCGACCTTGTTGACGAAGGTGATGATCGGCACGTTGCGCAGCCGGCACACTTCGAACAGCTTGCGCGTCTGGCTTTCGATGCCCTTGGCCGCGTCGATCACCATCACCGCCGAATCGACCGCGGTCAGCGTGCGATAGGTATCCTCGCTGAAATCCTCATGTCCCGGCGTGTCGAGCAGGTTGAAGGTGATGCCGTCACGCTCGAACGTCATCACCGAGCTGGTGACGGAGATGCCGCGCTGCTGCTCGATCTTCATCCAGTCTGACCGCGCACGTCGCGCCTGGCCGCGCGCCTTGACCTCGCCCGCCAGATGGATCGCGCCGCCGAACAGCAGCAGCTTTTCGGTCAGCGTCGTTTTACCGGCGTCAGGGTGGGAGATGATCGCGAAGGTGCGGCGATCGGGAGTCGAATTTTCGGGCATCGCGGCCCTCTAGCGGCAACTGCGCGGCGAATCCAACTCTACCCCCGGCGCTTGCGCGATTTGCGCCGTTCGCGCTCCAGCAGCACGATCCGCTCGAAACACGCCATCACCTGATCGCGCGGGTGGCGGCGTTCGATCCGACGCAGGCGGAAATGGACGTGCGCCATCTTCTGGTAATAGCGGGTGAAGACGGTGTTGATCGCCGCCGCCGCCGCCGCGCTCACCACCGGGGCGGCGCGTGCAGCGAGATTTTGTCCCATCGTCCGTCCTAGTCGTGGCACCACCGCGCCGATCACGCCCGAGATCGACTGGTGGCTGAGCGCGATGCGCCCGGCCCATAGCCCGGTGTCGGTCGCGTCGTCGTCGGTCAGCGGGCCGCCAAGACCGAATACGGCGATGCACTGCGCTCGGACGTCGGGATCGTCGATATCCTCGCCATAATAGGTCGCGATCTGCTGGATCGAGCGCAGGATCAGCGTGGTCGTGACGGCAAGGTCGGCGAGCGTCGTGCCGACCCCGCCCAGCCCGCCGAGTGCGCCGGTGAACCCGGCGGCAAAGCGGTGAAACCCTTCGGCGTTCTTGACCGGTCGCGTGTCGCCCGGTGCGCGGCGGTTGGACTTGTTGGTGCGGAAGGCGAAGGCGTAGCTCTGGCGCAGCGCGAGATCGAGCATCCCCTGCAGCTTGGCCTCCCAGTCGTCGGGCAGCCATTCGATGATATTGTCGGCTTGTTTCCCCGCCTGTTTGGCAAGGTTCATCAGGACGCTGCCCGCGTCCTCATGATATTCGGCAATGGCGAGCAGTTCGACGAGGTCGTCCTCGCCGAATGCCGCGCACGCATTGCCGGGATCGATCGACTCCATCCACCAGCCCCCCAAGGCGGCACAGGCTATTGCTGCGTCGCGAGATGGCAAGCGGCAATCCGTGCCGCATTGGGACGGTTTTTAGGCCGGCATCCAGGTCACGCGCATGACGAAGCGACGCATCCCACCGGGCGGGATCATCACGACCCCCGGCTTGTCCCGGAAGTCTCCGGTGAAGCCGGCGGGGTCGGCATGGCCCTGCCACGGCTCGATGCACACGAATGCCGCGCCCGGCTTCGTCCAGATGGCTAGGGTCGGGAGCCCGTCGAACGCGATATCCAACTGTGGACCGGTTTCGCCGCGATAGCGGACGCTGCGGCTGTTGGGTGACATCCAGATCAGCGCATCGTCGTGGAACAGATCATCGGCGAGATGGAGCGTTCGCCCGTCGAGCGGACTGGCGCGTTGGCCCGTCCCGATCAGTCCGCCGTCGAGTGCGGCGAGGGCATCGGGCTCGTCCGCCGCGAAGACGATGCGGTGCTCCTCCCGCGCGCCGCCGCCGGGCAGCGGCCAGGCAAAGGCGGGGTGGAAGCCGAAGCTCGCCGGCAGGGTATGGTTGGTGTCGGGATTGACCACCTCAACCGCGGTGGTCAGCGTCGCGCCGTCGAGGCGATAGGTCGCGCGCAATTCGAACGCGAAGGGATAGGCCGCGCGCGTCTCCGCATCGTCGCGCAGGGCGAAGGTCGCGTGGGTCTCACCCGAATCGGTCACGGCGAACCTGCGCCGCCGCGCAAAGCCATGCTGCTTCATCGCATAATCGCGCCCGTCGACGTTTAGCGTGTCGCCGTTCAGCCGCCCGACGATCGGGAACAGCAGCGGCGCATGCCCGGTCCAGTAGGCCGGGTCGGCGTCGGTCATCAGTTCGCGACCATGCGGATCGCACAGGCTGACCAGCTCGGCCCCGAGCGGGTCGATCCGCGCAGTGAGTGTGCTGTTGCCGATCGTGATCATCTCACCCCTCGCGATGGACGGCGAAACCCGCGAAATCCTGGTTCACCGGCATCAGCTCCAGCCGGTTGATGTTGAGATGCGGCGGCAACGTCGCGACCCAGAGCAGGGTTTCGGCAATATCCTCCGCCGTCATCGGATGCACCCCGGCATACAGGCGGTCGGACGCCTGCTTGTCACCGCCGGTACGCACGGTCATGAACTCAGTCTCGACCATCCCTGGCTCGATCGAGGTGACGCGGACCCCGGTGCCATGCAGATCGGCGCGCAGCGCGAGGCTGAAATGGTTCACGAACGCCTTGGTGCCCGCATAGACATTGCCCGCCGGATAGACATAGCTGCCCGCGACCGAGCCGAGATTGATGATCGCGCCCTTCCGCTCGATCAGCATCGGCAGCAATTTGTGGGTGATCGACATCATCGCCGTGACGTTGGTGTCGACCATCGTCTTCCAGCTATCGAGATCCGCGTCCTGCGCCTTCTCCAGCCCGCGCGCGAGTCCCGCATTGTTGATCAGCAGGTCGATCCCCGCGAACGGCTCGGGCAGCGACGCGAGGGCCGCATCGCGTGCAGCCTCGTCGCGAATGTCGAATTCGAGCGTGTGGACGGAGTTGCTCTTGAGTGCCGCCAGCCGGTCGGCGCGACGCCCGGTGGCGACGACATGCCAGCCCGATTCGGCAAAGGCATGAACCGCCGCTTCGCCGATCCCTGCAGTTGCGCCGGTGATGAGTACGGTCGGCATGGTCAGAATCCTTCCAGCTTGTCTTCGTCAAACGAACGGTCCTCGCCGAGCTGCCAGCGCTCCCCGTCCCATCGGTCTTGCAGATCGCGATATTGGATCATCGTGTCGACTGGACAATCGAGCTCGACCAGTTGCTCGCGCACCAATGCCCTGCCGCGATCCATGTGGACCATATCCATGTCGATGATCGAATAGGCGGTCCGCCACGCGTCGTCATCGCCCAGTTCGGACACCGATCCGCCACCGCCGCAGGTGCCAAGCCCGACCAGCCGCAATTCGGCATCGAGATGGATGCCGAACCGATAGTGGCGCTCGAACGGGTCGAGGTCGCCGGGAAAGACGACCGCGACATATTCGGTCTCGTCCGGCTCCCCCAACATGGCGTCCATGCCGATGAGGAACCGCTCGATCATCCGGTTCAGCCCCGCAGCACCGCGCCAAGTTTGGCCGCCGCCGCGACGACCTTGTCCGCCACCGCCTTGATCTCGGCGTCGGTGAAGCTCTTCTCGCCTGGTTGCAGCGTGACCTCGACGGCGAGGCTCTTCTTGCCGTCCTCGACGCCCGCGCCGGTGAACAGGTCGAACAGCCGCGCGTCGGTGATCGCTGCCTTGTCCGCGCCCTTGACCGCGCGGACCAGGTCGCCTGCGGCGAGGCTCGCCGGCACGATGAAGGCGAAATCGCGCGTCACCGCCTGTAACGCCGGGGGCGTGTAGGGAGCCCGCGCGAACCCGGTCGCGCGCTTGGCGGGGATCGCGTCGAGGAAAATCTCGACCGCGGCGACTGGACCGTCGAGGTCGAAGCGCTTGGTCAGGCTCGGGTGGAGCATGCCGAAGGCGGCGAGCACCGTCTTTGGCCCCAGCCGCAGCGTTGCCGACTGGCCGGGATGCCAGGCTGCGCCGGCCTCACCCATGACCTGCAGGTTGCCGACCGGCGCACCGGCGGCCTCGAGCAGGGCCAGCGCTTCAGCCTTGGCGTCGAACGCGCCGAAAGGCTGCGCCTTGCCGTTCGCCCAGCCACGCGGGCTGCGGTCGCCCGCGAGCAGGACGGTCAGGGTCAGCTTCTCGCCATCAGCGAGATAGCGGCGACCGAGTTCGAACAGGCGCACGCTCGTCGCGCCGCGCTTCACATTGCGCGCCGCCGCCATCATCAGCCCGGGCAGCAGCGAGGGGCGCATGACCTTCAGCTCTTCGCTGATCGGGTTGGCAAGCGTCCATGCGCCGCCACCGACCGCTTGCGCCTCGCTCTCGGAGATGAAGCTCCACGTCACCGCTTCGTTCAGGCCGCGCGCGGCGGCGGTGCGGCGGATGCGGCGCTCCAGCTTCTGTTCGGGGGTCGCAGTCGGCTTGGCGACGCCGGGCGCGCGGGGCAGGGGGGTGGAGGGGACCTTGTCGATCCCCTCGATCCGAATCACCTCCTCGACCAGATCGGCCGGGCCGTCGACGTCACGCCGCCAGCTGGGCGCGGTGACGCGGAAGCCGTCGCACGCATCGCTCAGCTCGCACGGGTCGCCATTGGCGTCGAGCGGCTGGACGGTGAAGCCGAGCGATTCGAGAATGTCGCGCTGCCGCTCCGCCGGGATAGCGAGCCCGCCGAGCGTCTCGGCCAGCGTCGGATCATAGCCCAGGGTCACGCCGACATGGGGTGGCGTGCCCGCGCGTGTGACGCTGCTGGCGGTGCCCCCGCACAGTTCGAGCACCAGTCGGGTGGCGATGGCGAGGCCATCGTCGAGGAAGGTCGGATCGACCCCGCGTTCAAACCGGGTGCGCGCGTCCGACGTCAGCATCAGCTTTTGTCCGGTGCGCGCAATATGTTCGGGATCGAAATAAGCGCATTCGATCAGCACATCGGTGGTGGTGTCACTGCACCCCGAATGCTCGCCGCCCATGATGCCGCCAATGTCGTGGACCGCCGCATCATCGGCGATCACGGTCATCGTTTCATCCAACGTATAGGTTTTGCCGTTAAGCGCCAGCACCTGTTCGCCCGCCTGCGCCTTGCGCGCTACCAATGGGCCGGAAAGCTTTGCGCGGTCATAGACGTGGAGCGGACGGCCCAGGTCGATCGATACGAAATTGGTGATGTCGACCAGCGCAGAGATCGGTTTTTGCCCGATCGCTCGAAGCTGTCGCATGATCCACCAGGACCCCTCGCCGTTCGTCAGGCCCGACACCGTTTGCGCGTAAAAGGCGGGGCAGCCGGCGGGGTCAAGGGTGGCGACGTCCGGTCCCGCGCCTTCGCCCGCGACCGGATCGACACTGTCCATGTGATAGGCGGTGGCCAATGGCTTTAGCGTGCCGATTCCTGCGGCCGCCAGATCGCGAGCGATGCCGCGCACGCCCATGCAATCCTGACGGTTGGGCGTGATCGACACGTCGATCACCGGATCGTTCAGCCCCGCATAATCGGGATAGGCCATGCCGACCGGCGCATCCTCGGGCAGTTCGATGATGCCGTCATGATCATCGCCCAGCTCCAGCTCGCGGCTGGAACACATCATGCCGTTCGATTCGACGCCGCGCACCGCCGCGACCTTCAGCACCATGCCATTGGCGGGCACGGTCGCGCCGGGCAGGCCGAGCACGCCGACCAGCCCCGCGCGGGCATTGGGCGCACCGCACACGATCTGCAGCGGTTCGCCGTCGCCAGCATCGACCGTCAGCACCTGCAGCTTGTCCGCCTGCGGATGGCGCTCGGCGGTCAGCACGCGCGCGACCTTGAACGCCGCGAGCGCCGCGCCGGGGTTCTCCACGCCCTCAACCTCATGCCCGATGCGGTTCAGCGCATCGAGGATTTCAGTCAGCGATGCATCGGTGTCGAGATGCTGCTTGAGCCAGCTCAGCGTGAACTTCATGCCCCGACTCCCCCTGACAGCGTGGGCACGTCGAGCGCCGAGAAGCCGTAATGCTTCAGCCAGCGCAGGTCGCCGTCGAAGAATGCGCGCAAATCATCCATCCCATATTTGAGCATCGCGAGACGATCGACCCCGGTGCCAAAGGCAAAGCCCTGCCATTCATCGGGGTCGAGCCCGCATGCCTCGATCACCCGGCGATGGACCATGCCGCTGCCCAGCACTTCCATCCAGCCGCCACCCTCGGCATCGCCGGACCCGCCGATCACGCGCTTGCCATTGATCCAGGTGAAGCCGACATCGACCTCCGCGCTCGGCTCGGTGAACGGGAAATAGCTCGGGCGCAGCCGCAGCACGATGTCGTCGCGCTCG
>JBHYGP010000009.1:0-7338 GCA_051858935.1 Sphingomonas sp. | reverse complement strand
TCCAGATAGGGCGTCGGACGACCGGTCTCGTCGAACACGCGCACGCCCTCATCCCCCGCGATGCGCGGGCTGGCGAGGTCGACATGGACCTGTTTCGGCCCGTCGCCCGATGCCGGACCGCCGATCAGGAAGGGCTGGATGTCGATCGCCAGCGGGACATAGTCGGCGTCCCAGCGGCCATCCTCAAGGAACAGGTTTTCGCCATCCACGAACCCGAACATGGCCAGCGCCATGAACGCGTCGCGCTCGACATCGCGGCGGAACAGGATCGGGTAATGCGCCTGCACCCGCCGGAATTCCTCGGGCGTGGTGATGCACGACATGACCGCATCGCCAAGTGCAGCGTCGCGTTCGCGGCGGATGCGCAGGTCGCGATGGTCTTCGGGCGTCAGGACGGCGTGGTTGGTCATGGGATCTCCAGCGCCATGCGTGGCGCGGCGGCGCGCAGCGCGTCAAGATAGGCGCGGTTGGTGGGAAGGCTGGCGGCGAGCGTGCGGCCGCGCTGTGCGGCCTGGCCGATGCCGCGCGTCACGGCGGAAAGGTCGCTGGCGATGGCTCCGGGCGGCGGCGCGGGGAAGCCCATGCCATAGAGGACGAACTGATGGCTCGCCGCAGGGAAGATTTCGTCCACCATCGGGAAATCGGCGATCGAGGGGGGCTGGTGCCGCCACAGGTCGAGCAATTCCTGCAACCGGTCCGGGATCGAAGCCGGGTCGCGATGCGCGCGCCAATAGGGTTCGGTGCGCGCGCTGGGGACGTAGTGGAGCTTCAGAAACTCGACGATGCGGTCCCAGCGATAGCGGAACAGCGCGTTGAAGCGCCGCGCGTGGATGTCCATCGCCCCGCGCGTCGCCGGGAAATTGTCGATCAGCGCGTCGAGCGACAATTCGATCAGCACGATCGCCGATGCCTCAAGCGGCTCCAGGAACCCGGCGGACAGGCCGACCGCGATGCAGTTGCGTTCCCAGAAGCGTTCGCGATGCCCCGAGCGGAAGCTCAATTTGCGCGCGCCCAAACCGGCCGGATCGCGTCCCAGATAGGCGGCCAGCGTCGCCGCTGCCTGATCGTCGTCCATGAAGGCAGAGGCATAGACGCACCCCACCCCGCGCCGCGTCGGCAGGCCGATGTCCCAGATCCATCCGGCGGCATGCGCGGTGGCATCGGTCTGCGACGCGATCGGGCTGGCCGGATCGACCGGCAGCTGCACCGCAAGCGCGCGGTCGTTGAACAGCACATCGCTGCGATCGATGAACGGCACGCCGAAATGGTCGCCGAGCAGCATCGAGGCATGGCCGGTGCAGTCGATGAACAGATCGCCCGCCACCGGCTCGCCATCGCGGATGCGCACCGCAGCGATATCGCCATCGGCATGTGCCTCGACCCCGGTCACATGTCCGCGAACATGCCGCACGCCAAGCCGTTCGCCCCCGTGGCGCGCGAGCAGCGCGGCGAGCTTGGCCGCGTCGAGATGATAGGCATAGTTGAGCGCGCCGCCATAGCTCGGCATAGCCCGCTGGCGCGGCGCGAGGTGCAGGTCGCACACGCCCGGTTGCGGCGAGACCGCGCTGGCAAACGGCTGGTTACCCGCCGCTTCCCGCCATCCGGCGATCAGCGCGCGCGCGTCGCCGTCGACCGGCGGGCTGAATGGGTGATAATAGGCATCGCCCGGTGCGCCATTGGCCCAACCAATGAAGCGCGATCCCTGTTTGAACGATGCGTCGCAGGCGGTGAGGAACTCCGCCTCGTCGATCCCGATCCGCTGCAGCGTGCGCCGCATCGTCGGCCAGGTTCCCTCCCCGACCCCGATCGTCGGGATGTCGGGGGATTCGATCAAAGTCACCGTGATTGGCCGCGTCGCCGCCGGGTCGGCCTGCGCGGCGATCAGGCACGCGGAGAGCCATCCGGCGGTTCCACCGCCGACAATGACCACCCTTTGCACGCCCTGATCCACCTGGCTCATGTCCGTTGCCGCGCCCCAGCGCAGCTTGGCCTCCCGCTAAAAAAAAGGCCACCCTCGCAAGGAGGGTGGCCGGGGAGGGAGGTCCTTAGAAGTTGAACCGAACGCCGCCCGAGTAGCGGGCATAGCCCGGCGAGGCGAAGAACACGTTGCGGTCCGACCGGCGATGTCCGCGCCGGCTTTCGCCGGTGAGATTGATCACCTCACCAAAGACCGTCAGGCCCTTGGTGATCTCATAGCTCGCACTGGCGTCGATCTGGCCATAATCCTCGATGTAGAAGGGGTTGGCCCCCGTCCCGGCGAGGAACTTGTCGCGCCAGTTATACGCGACACGCGCCTGCAACCCGCCCTTGTCGTAGAACAGCACCGCATTGGCGCTGTCGCTGAGACCGGGCAGCGCGAACTGGGTCACGGTTGCCGGCTGGGTCGCGTCGAACGTCGCGTCGCCGCGCACGATCGTGTAGTTCAGGATCACGCCGAAACCGGTATCCCACAGGCTGTGCTGGAGCGCGAACTCCCAGCCATAGAGCTTCGCCGTCTGGTCGCTGTTGACCGGGGTGTTGATCTGGAAGTTCAACAGCGGATCTTCCGGTAGCGCCAGAATCTGGCCCGTCGCACAGCCATTGGGATCGGTCCCGGTCTGCTGCACCGAACCCGGATAGTTGGCGAAGATGTAGCCGCGAATGCCGCACAAGGTGCCCTCCGCACCCGCCGCAACCGCCGCATTGTAGCGCGGACCGTTGGCCACCGTGCGCAGGCCGAACGCGCTTTCGTTCACGCGATCCTGCGAGATGAAGTTCGACACATTCTTGTGGAAGAAGCCGGCCGAAATGTAGCTGTTGCGCCCGTAATACCACTCGGCCGACAGGTCGATATTCTTCGACTTGTACGGGAGCAGGCCCGGGTTGCCGCGACTGCCGGTGCCGAATGCGATGCGGAACTGGGTGTCCAGCGTCAGCCCGCCCTGCAGGCTGCCATAATCGGCCCGCGCGATGGTGTGGCTGTACGATGCGCGCAGCTTGATGTCCTCGGTCGGCGAGATGTCGAAATCGACCGCGGGCAGCCAGTTCTCATACGAACCCTTGAAGGTCGAGAAGTCCGAAGCGCCCGAATAGCTGATGTAGAATTCGTTCGCCGCGTTCCACGACGTACCGTTCGGGACCGGGACCAGCGCCGACGAATTGATGTCGGTATGGTCGTAGCGCAGGCCGGCGACGATATGCGCATCATTGCCGAACGCACTGAACTTGCCGCGGAACTGGACATAGGGCGACACGGTCTTTTCGGTGATGCGCCGGTCGACCGTATAGTCGGCAAGGCAGGTGCCCGGAGCCGCAGTACCGATCTGCGGGTTGCTGCAGGTATCGTAGAGATTCTCGATCAGCCCCACCATCCGTTCGAAATCGAACACATACATGCTCGGGATGATGTTCGCCGCGCCGTCCATGCCCGCGAAACGCTCGGGCAGATTGACCAGGGTGAAGATGTCGTCCGGGATATCCGATGCCGGGCCGGCACCGCTCCAGGTTTCGTTCTGGATGAAGCCATAGGCCGAACGCACCTTGTTCTCGGTGTACGCCATGCCGAAATCGATGCCGTCGAGGAACCCGCCATCATGGTCATAGCTGCCGCGCAGCTGGACCTGATTGATCTCGTCCTTGAAATAGGCGTTGCGGAATGCGTTGCCGCCCGGCGTGATCAGCGATGCGTCGAGCGCATCAATCCCCGGATGCATGGTGTAGGAAATCACCGGCAGGCGGGTGTCGTAATTGATCGTCTGCGACGCCACGCCGAACACCGCATTGCCGACCGACACGCTCGAACCATAGTCGTTGGTCGGCTTTGATTCCGCAGTCGAGTGATGCGCGTCGAGCACGACAGTGACGCCGCCCGGCGCTTCCCAGGTCAGATTGCCGCCGAACGAGTGGTTCTCGCTCTGGTTGGCGACCAGCGACCCGCTGTACGACAGGTCCTTGCGCTCCAGCGCGCCGAACGCTTCGGAATAGAAAATCGGGCCGGCGATCGGACCGTCGGTCCAGTTGCTCGACACGTTGTTGAAGTTGAACCAGATGCCGACGCTGTTGTTGCGCACTTCGACGGTGTTGCGCGAATAGGTATAGTCGAACGTCGCGGTCAACGAATCGCTGGGACGGAATTGCAGCACCGCCTGACCGTTGATGCGCTCACGGTCGATATCGTTGAGGTTGTACGACCCGTTCTGCGGCACTTCGTAAACGTCATTGCCCGACGGACGATTCTGCTGCTGGGGGTTGTTGGGCAGCGAGCCCCAGTTATTCTCGGTGCCGAGATAGCCGTCGCGCCAGTCGGTGTTGTAGCTGTTGTTGCTCGCCTTGCGCCGCTGATACGAGCCGGCGAGCATGATGCCGACCTTGTTGTCGAGGAAGGTCGTGCTGAAGATGCCCGACACTTCGGGCAGGATCTCGTCGCCCTGATTGTACGAACTGTCGAACACGCCCTTGACCGCGATGCTTCCGCGCAGACCGGGATTGTCGAGCGGGCGTGGCGTCTTGATGTTGATCGACGATCCGATGCCACCCGACGGAATCGCGGCGCGGCCGGTCTTGTACACTTCGACCCCGGCGATCCCTTCGGCAGCGAGGTTGGCGAAGTCGAACGAGCGCGACGCAGGCGGGCTTGCGCCATCGCCCAGCGTCGAGGTCGGCATCTGGCGGCCGTTGAGCGTCACCAGGTTGAATTCGGGACCGAAGCCGCGGACGGTGACGAACTGGCCCTCGCCGTTCGAACGGTCGATCGACACGCCGGTGATGCGCTGAAGCGATTCGGCGAGGTTGGTGTCGGGGAATTTGCCGATATCTTCGGCCGAGATCGCATCGACCACACCCTGCGCGTCGCGCTTGATGTTCATCGACGCCTCAAGGCTGGCGCGAATGCCGCTGATGACGATTTCCTCGCCCTCCTCGACCGGTGCCGCAGCGTCAGTTTCCTGTGCAAATGCCGGCGCAGTCGCGATTGCCAGCGTCGAAACGCCGATCACCAGTCGCGAAAGCGCGCGTGCCTTATGGTCACGCATTTCCCATCCTCCCCGTTACGGCGCGCCATTCGCGCTCGTGTTGAGAACGTTCACTTGAACCCGTTGTACAACGTTGTCAAGCGGGGTCCGAACTGGCATTGGAAAGCTGAACTCACGCAATTCCGCTATTGTGAACGTTCTCAATCTATGCTGTCTGGGCGACTGGAGCAGCTGGGGGTGAACCGCACGGCGCGCCCATCTGGAGGGGAATTTCGATGTCGAGGATGATCGCCGCACTCTTGTCCGCGGCCGCAATCGGCGCATTCGCGACCACCGCCGGAGTCGCGCAACAGGCTCCGAAAGCCTCGGCCAAGTCCGCCGTCACGCCCAAACAAGCCCGCGCGCGTGCCGATGCGATCGTCGCGAAGCTGACGCTCGATGAAAAGATCGCGCTGGTCCACGGCCTGTTCCCACCGATGGCAGGCGGCAAGACGCAGGAAGAACTGATCCCGTCGGCCGGCCATATCGACGGCGTGCCGCGCGTCGGCATCCCCATCGTCCGCGAAAGCGATGCCTCGCTCGGCGTCGCGAATCAGGTCGAACAGCGCAAGGGCGACGTCGCCACCGCCCTCCCCTCCAGCCTCGCCACCGCCGCCAGCTTCGACCCCAAAATCGCCCGCGCGGGCGGCGCGATGATCGGCGCGGAGGCACGCGCCAAGCGCTTCAACGTCCTGCTCGCCGGCGGCGTCAACCTGACCCGCGACCCATGGGGTGGGCGCAATTTCGAATATCTCGGCGAAGACCCGCTGCTCGCGGGCGAACTCGCCGGCGCGCATATCGCCGGGGTTCAGTCGAACCGCATCGTCTCCACGATCAAGCATTTCGCGCTGAACGCGCAGGAAACCGGGCGCATGGTGCTCGACGCGCAGATCGACGAGGCGGCGCTGCGCGAGAGCGACCTGCTCGCCTTCCAGATCGCGATCGAGAAGGGCAAGCCCGGATCGGTGATGGCCGCGTATAACAAGGTCAATGGGCATTGGGCGTCGGAGAACGATTTCCTGCTCAACAAAGTGCTCAAGCGCGACTGGGCCTATCCCGGCTGGGTGATGAGCGACTGGGGCGGCGTGCACACCACCGTTAAGGCCGCGATGGCGGGGCTGGACCAGCAATCGGGGCAGGAACTGGACAAGGCGATGTTTTTCGACGCGCCGCTCAAGGCCGCAGTCGAGAAGGGCGAGGTGCCGATGGCCCGCCTCAACGACATGGTCGCGCGCTATCTGACCGGCCTGATCCTGACCGGCGCATTCGACACGCCCGCACCCGCCGCAGCCCAGCCGATCGACTATGCCGCCAATGCCGAGGTGGCGCAGCGCGCCGCCGAAGCCGGCATCGTCCTGCTCAAGAATGACGGCGGCATCCTGCCGCTGGCGGCGAGCGCGAAGAAGATCCTGGTCATCGGCGGCGGCGCGGATGTCGGGGTGCTGTCGGGCGGCGGGTCGAGCCAGGTCCGGTCGGTCGGCGGCGCGCCGATCGAAATCCCGCTCGCTTATGGCGGCTCGGCCTCGTTCGCACGGATCACCTACCACGCCTCCTCCCCGCTCGCCGGTTTGCGCAAGGCAGCTCCGGGCGCGCAGGTCGACTTCACCGACGGCCGCAACATGAACGCGACGCTGGAGGCGGCAGCCAAGGCCGACATCGTCATTGTCTTTGCGACGCAATGGACGACCGAGGCCGATGACGTCCCGAACCTGCGCCTGCCCGATCATCAGGACGCGCTGATCGGCGCAGTGTCGCGGGCGCAGCCCAAGACCGTCGTCGTGCTGACCACCGGTGGCCCGGTGACGATGCCATGGATCACGCAGGTCCCGGCGGTGGTCCAGGCCTGGTATCCCGGCCAGCGCGGCGGCGAGGCGATTGCCAATATCCTGACCGGCAAGGTCAATCCCTCGGGCCGCCTGCCGATCACCTTCCCCGTCCGCGAGGCACAGGCCCCGCGCCCCACGCCGGTCGGCCTCGATCTGCTCACGGGACTTGAGCGCGATGCCGCGTCGAACCCGGCAGCGGGCGGCGATTTCAGCCTCAAGACCTTCCCGGTGAAGTATCAGGAGGGCAGCGATGTCGGCTATCGCTGGTATGAGCGCCAGGGCAACAAACCGCTCTTCGCCTTTGGCCATGGCCTCAGCTACACCAGCTTCGCCTACGCCCAGCCGCAGGTCAGGGGAGGGAAAAAGCTGACCGTCAGCTTCACCGTCACCAACACCGGCCAGCGTGCCGGCGCCGACGTGCCGCAGCTCTATGTCACCCGCGACGGATCGGGCAAGCCGATGCGCCTCGCCGCGTTCCAGCGCGTGACGCTCAACCCCGGCGAATCGCGCCGGGTGACGCTGAC
>JBHYGP010000008.1:0-7391 GCA_051858935.1 Sphingomonas sp. | reverse complement strand
GGGAGCGGGCTGGCACCGCCGCCTCGCCGAAGGCGAGACGCAGACACGATGGCTGACGACAAACGGACCCTGCGCGCCCGGATGCGCGCGCTGCGCGACGAGTTCGCGATGACCATCGGCGGGGTGATCGAACCGCCCCCTGCCCTGCTCGCGCGATTTGGGGCCGGCGTCACCGTTTCCTCCTACGTCCCCGTCGGCAGCGAGGCCGATCCGACCGCGATCGCCTGGGCCGCGCGCGAGGCGGGGTGCACAATCGTGCTGCCGCACGTCACTAGCCGCGAATCGCCGGTGCGCTTTTTCGCATGGGAGCCGGAGCATGGACTGATCGACGGGCCGCTGGGGTTGCGCCAGCCCGACGATAGCGGGCCGGAATGCGACCCTGATATCGTGCTGACTCCACTGCTCGCGTTCGACTCGGCAATGAACCGGCTGGGTCAAGGCGCAGGTCATTACGACCGGGTGTTCGAACGGCTTCCGAATGCTTGGCGCATCGGCGTCGCCTGGTCGGTGCAGCAAGTCGAGGCGCTCGCGATCGACATCTGGGACATGCCGCTGCACGGCGTAGTCACCGAAGCCGCCGCACATGGCGAGGCGGCGGCATGACCCCGTCTTGGCGCAAGCCTGTCGGCGCGTTCGCGATCGTCGCGCTGATCATCATCTGGTGCGTCGCGGTGGCCAGCCTGTCGCGCACCGTTGGCGAATGGCCGGTTCTCATCCAGCTGGTCTTCTATGTCTTCACCGGGATCGTCTGGATCCTGCCGCTAAAGCCACTGCTGCGCTGGATGGAAACCGGCCGTTGGGGTCTGCCGAAACCTTAGAGGTGCGGCACGCCGTAATAGGCGTAGACCTCTTGACCATAGGCGCGGTCGTAGGTCGGCTCGTCGCCTTCGCGGTCGTAGTTGGGCGCGTTTTCCAGCTTTTCCTTGCTGAGCGACACGACATAACCGTCCTTGTCGGTGTCATAGGTCAACGCCTGCCACGGCACCGGATAATGGCGGTGACCGATGCCGAGGATCCCGCCGAATGCCATCACGGCATATTCGGCCTGGCCCGACAGCTTGTCGACCATGAAGCGCTCGACATGGCCAAGCTTTTCGCCGGAGGTGTCATAGACGGTCGTGCCTTCGACGCGGTCGGAGGCGATCAGGGGGTTGGGGCTGTCGACGGTGGTGTTCATCGCATCTCTCCTCATATTTTGGGGGTATGCGGGGTCAACGCATGAGCGCCGCGCTTGTGCCAAGGAACTTGGGGTCGTAGCAGATGCGACCATGCGTATCCTGACCCTCGCAGCCTTGCTGCTCGCCTCCGCCGCCCCTGCCCTCGCCCAGACCGCCAAGGTCGCGCCCGTGCTGACCACGCCCGAGGCGAAGGACGTGTGGACCTATGCCCGCCCCGCCGAGGCGCGCGTGACGCATGTCGATCTCGAACTGAAGATCGACTTCGCTAGCAAGACGATCGGCGGCGTCGCCACGCTCGACATCGTCGCGGCGAAGGGGGCGAAGGAGATCGTGCTCGACACGCTCGACCTCGATATCGCGGTGGTCAGCGACGAACGCGGCGTGAAGCTGGCGCACAAGGTGGGGCCGAGCGACCCGCAACTGGGCGCGCCGCTGACGATCCAGTTCGACGGGGCCAAGCGCATCCGCATCGTCTATCGCTCAAAGCCCGGCGCGCGCGCGCTGCAGTGGCTGACCCCGGAACAGACGCAGAGCAAGACCCTGCCCTTCCTGTTCAGCCAGGGTCAGGCGATCAACAATCGCAGCTGGATCCCGACACAGGACAGCCCCGGCATCCGCCAGACCTGGGCGGCGACGGTGACCGTGCCCGAGGGCTTCGTGCCGGTGATGAGCGCGCAGATGATGGATGGCGCGACCGGCACGCCAGCACCGCAGGGACGGCGCAGCTTTCGCTTCAAGATGGACAATCCGGTCCCGCCATACCTGATCGCGATCGCGGTCGGCGACCTCAAGTTCAAGGAAGTCGGGCCGCGCAGTGGCGTGTGGGCCGAGGCGGGGATGATCGACGCCGCAGTCTCTGAATTCGCCGATGTCGAAAAGATGATCGACGCGGCGCAGGCGCTGTATGGCCCCTATCACTGGGGCCGCTACGACATGCTCGTGCTGCCGCCGTCCTTTCCCTATGGCGGGATGGAGAACCCCAATCTCACTTTCTTCACCCCGACGATCATCACCGGCGACAAGTCGAACACCGATGTGCTGGCGCATGAGCTGGCGCATAGCTGGTCGGGCAATCTCGTCACCAACGCGACCTGGGCCGATGGCTGGTTGAACGAGGGCTTCACCACCTATTTCGAGACGCGGATCATGGAGGCGCTGTACGGCAAGGAGCGCGCGGCGATCTACTCCGACCTGGATTATGCCGGGATGCTGCGCGACGTGAAGAATGCCGGCGGGGATACTGCCCCGTCCACGCGGCTGCATGGCGACCCGGGCGAGGGTGCGGGGCAGCTCGACTATCTCAAGGGCAGCACCTTCCTGCGCACCATCGAAGTTGCGGTCGGGCGGAAGCGGTTCGACGCGTACCTGCGCGGCTATTTCGACCGCCACGCGTTCCAGCCGCAGACCAGCGCGGGGTTCCTGGCGGACATCCGCAAGCATCTGATCAAGGGCGACAAGGCGCTGGAGGCGAAGCTCCAGCTCGACCGCTGGGTGTATCAGCCGGGCGTGCCGTCGAACGCGGTGCATGTGAAGTCGGAAACGCTCGCCAAGGTCGATGCGCAGCTCGCCGCGTTCAACGCGGGCGGGCCGGCGTCGGCGATCGACACCAAAGGCTGGCAGACGCAGCAGTGGAAGCGGCTGCTCGACAACCTTCCCCGCCAGCAGAGCGCCGCGCGGCTGGCCGAGCTGGACAAGGCGGTGGGGCTGACCAGGGCGCAGAACGCGTATGTCCAGTCGGCCTGGTTCGACCTGGCCATCGCCAACCGCTACGAGCCCGTCATCCCCGCGGTGGAGGAGTATCTGACGCGGGTCGGGCGCAATTTGCTGGTGACGCCGCTCTATCGCGGGTTGAAGGCGCAGGGCGACTGGGGTGAGCCGATCGCGCGGCGGATCTTTGCGAAGGCGAAGCCGGGATATCACCCGGTGACGGTCGGGGCGGTGACGCGGATCCTCGACCCGAACTAGCCTCTCGCGCCGCGTGACGAAATCTTCACGCATCTCAGGCAACTTCAAGCGAAAGGATCCATTTCGGATGGATCATCAAGCGGGGGCTGCACGATGTCGGAGAGTGAAGAAACCGTCCAGTCATCGGCGTTGCGCGAGATCATCGCCCATGCCAGCGACCGGTCGAGCCCGGACGCCGTCATCAGCCGCGCGTTGCAGGCGGTGCGCGCGCATCTTGGTCTTCAGGTTGCCTATGTTTCCGAATTCGTCGGCAATGACTCGGTGTTCCGCGTCGTCGATGCGCCCGGGCTGGAGCATCTGGCAAAAGCCGGCGACGTCCATTCGCTCGACGACGTTTATTGCCGGCATATTCTGGCGGGGCGGCTGCCCGAGCTGATCCCCGATACCGCGGACGAGCCAATCGCGATGGCGATGCCGATCACCGCCGCAGTGCCGATCGGCGCGCATGTCAGCGTCCCGATCCGGCTGTCCGACGGGCGGACCTATGGCATGTTCTGTTGCCTTGGCCCCTTTGCCAATCCGTCGCTCAACCCCCGCGACCTGGGCATGATGCGCGCCTTTGCCGATCTGGCCGCGTTCGAGATCGAGCGCGATCTGGGCAATCGCGAGGAGACCGCAGCCTCGCGAACCGCGATCGAACAGGTGATGGCCGGGGAGCTGATGGAGATTCACTATCAGCCGATCTTCAGCCTCTCACAGGGGCGGCCGGCCGGATATGAGGCGCTGGCGCGGATCAGCGTCGAACCCTATCGCTCGCCTGACAAATGGTTCGATCAGGCCAATCGCGTGGGGATGGGCGTCGCGTTCGAGCTGTTCGCGATCGACCGCGCGCTGCAAGGCCTGTCGCAGCTTCCCGACCATGCCTATCTGTCGGTCAACGCCAGTCCCGCGACCGCGACGTCGGCGGAGCTGCCCGATATCCTGCGTCGCGCGCCACTGAACCGGGTGGTGCTGGAAGTCACCGAGCATGACCGGGTTTCGGACGTCGCCATCCTGCTTGAGCGGCTTGCGCCGCTGCGTGCCGAGGGGCTGAAGATCGCGGTGGACGATGCCGGATCGGGCTATAGCGGGCTGCAGCAGATCATCCAGATGCGCCCCGATCTGGTAAAGCTCGACCGCTTTCTGATCGAGGATATCCAGCATGATCCGGGCCGCCGCGCACTCGCCGCCGGGCTGATGATGTTCGCGCGGGACACCGGCAGCCGATTGATCGCCGAGGGGGTCGAGCGCGAGGATGAGCTGGCGGTGCTGCGTGCGCTCGGCATCGACCTGATCCAGGGGTATTTGCTGGGGCGGCCGCAGCCGCTCGCGGCGATCCTTGCAGAGACGACGGAAGTGTTGCGCGCGGTCGGCTGATCAATCCTCCCCCGCCAGGGGGGGGTGTCAGCGCAGCTGACGGAGGGGGAGGAAGGGTATCGGCTTGAGTGGAGAGGACATAGCCGTCCTCCCCCTCCGTCGCCTTCGGCGCCACCTCCCCCTTGCGGGGGAGGATTAAGGAAGGATCGGTCAGTCCAGCACGGGCAAAGCCCGTGCTTCGCGTCGGACGGGTTCCGCTGCGCGGCCCCGCCGCCCGTGCCGGGTCGTGCGCGATGCGCACCGGCGCCGTCCCCCGGCTTACGCCGGGGCGACGCGCCTCGACCCGTCAGTACATATGCTGCCCGCCATTGATCGACAGCGTCGACCCGGTAACAAACCCGCCCTCTTCCGAGCACAGAAACGCCACACCGCGCGCAATCTCGTTCGCCTGGCCCAGCCGCCCGACCGGGATCTTCGCGACGATCTTTTCCAGCACTTCCGCCGGCACCGCGGCGACCATGTCGGTGTCGATATAGCCCGGCGCGATCGCATTGACCGTCACCCCGGCGCGCGCGCCTTCCTGTGCCAGCGCCTTGGTAAAGCCGTGGATGCCGCTCTTTGCTGCGGCATAGTTGACCTGGCCGTACTGCCCCGCCTGACCGTTGATCGACCCGATATTGACGATGCGGCCCCATTTGCGCTCGCGCATGCCGGGGAACACGCCCTTGGCCATGTTGAAGCAACCGCCAAGGTTGGTGTCCATGACCTCTTTCCACATCTGGTAGGTCATTTTGAGGATGGTGCCGTCGCGGGTGATGCCGGCATTGTTGACCAGCACATCGACCGGCCCCAGCGCCGCCTCGACTTGCGCGATCCCCGCCTGACACGCGTCATAGTCGGACACGTCCCATTTGAACGCCGCGATCCCGGTCCGCTCGGTAAACTCCGCCGCACGCTGGTCATTGCCAGCATAGTTGGCGGCGACGGTCATGCCCATGTCGCGCAGCGCAACGCTGATCGCCTCGCCAATCCCGCGCGTGCCGCCGGTTACGATCGCTACCCGTGCCATAATCTCTCCTAAGCCAGTTTGCGGAAAGGCTAGGGAAGGTCGGCCCAGCCCGCAAGTTCCGATGCGACAATGCTGCGCAACATCGCGATGCCCGGTTCACTATCGTTGAGGCATGACAGATAGGCGAAATGCGTCCCCCCCGCTTCCTCGAAGCTCTCCCGGCCCCGGATCGCCAGCTCCTCCAGCGTCTCGAGACAGTCGGCCGAAAAGCCCGGCGCGACGATGGCGATCTTCTTCACGCCCTTGCCCGGCAGCCCCTCCAATACCGTATCGGTCGCCGGCTCCAGCCATTTCGCCCGACCGAAGCGCGACTGGAATGTCACGGTCAGCTCACGCCCCAGCGCTTCGCCCAGCAACCGCGCGGTCTTGCGGCAATGGCAGTGATAGGGGTCACCCAGCTCCAGCGTCCGCTGCGGCATCCCGTGAAAGCTTGCCAGCACCGCCTCCGGCTCGAACTCGAGCGCGGCCAGCTGCGTCCGCACCGACTCCGCCAGTGCGGCAATGTAGCGCGGATCGTCATGATAGGGCGGCAGCGTGCGCAGCGCCGGCTGCCAGCGCATTCCGGCCAGCGTCTCGAACGCCTTGTCCACCACCGTAGCGGCCGTCGCCGCGCAATATTGTGGATAGAGCGGCGCGATCAGGATACGTTCGCACCCGGCATCCTTCATCGCCTTGAGCTTTGCCGGGATCGACGGATTGCCATAGCGCATCGCCCAGTCGACCATGATCTCCGGCCAGGCAGCCTGCAACGCCACCGCCTGCCGCCTGGTGATCGCGGCGAGTGGCGACCCCTCATCGGTCCATACCTGTTGATAGGCATGCGCCGACTTGGCCGGGCGCGTGCGCAGGATGATGCCGCGCAGGATCGGCTGCCACAGCAACGCCGGAATCTCGACCACGCGCCTGTCGGACAGAAACTCGCCCAGATAGCGCCGCACCGCACCCGCATCGGGCGCATCGGGCGTGCCGAGATTGACCAGCAATACCCCCACCCGCCGCGGCGCAACCGCGGGATGGCCTTGCGGCAACACCATCATTCGCCTCCGGGAATCAGGGGAAGTTGCCGCAACCGCACACCGGTCGCGGCATGGATCGCATTGGCAATGGCGGGCGCGACCGGCGGCACCGCGAGCTCGCTCACCCCGCCCGGCTCCGCCTCGCTCGCGATCAGCTCGATCATGATCTCGGGCGTATCGGCGAGGCGCGGCAAATCGAGATCGGCGAAGCCCCGCGCATCGGCCATGTTACCGGTAAAGCCAGTGGTCACGCCGAGCGCACCGGCCATGCCGAAAATCAGCCCGCCCTCGATCTGCTGCTGCACCACGTCCGGGTTGACCACCCGCCCGCAATCGACCGCCGCGACGATGCGGTCGACCTTGATCCGCTGATCGCCGCCGACCGACGCCTCGACCATCACCGCGATGTACGATCCGCGAAAGGCATGGCACGCCAGCCCCTGCCCGCTCCCTGCAAGTCCGCCCTGCCAGCCGCCCAGCGTCGCCACGGTGGACAGGCAGCGCGCCAACCGTGGCTCGCCACCCAGCATCGCGATGCGGAAACTATGCGCCTCGATCTGCGCGACATGCGCCAGCTCGTCGATGAAGCTCTCGGTGAAAAACGCCGTCGCGCCATGCGATCCCGACCGCCAGTAACCGGTGGGAATCCCGATGTCGGCGGGATGATGATCGACCGCCAGATTGGCGATGCGATAGGGCGGTCGCGCGCCCGCCACCGCCGCCGGATCGCCGCTGCCTGCCAGCGCGAGTCCCGCCGAGATCGCCGCGTCGCCGCCCATCAGCCGCGCCGCCAGCTCATGCCCGCTCGCCGGTGCCGCAATCTTGGCGAGCCAGCCACTGACCGCCCCATTGCTGCCCAGCCGCGCC
>JBHYGP010000007.1:4074-7459 GCA_051858935.1 Sphingomonas sp. | reverse complement strand
ACACCGCGCTCGCGCTCGCCCGCGCCTTTGCCGAACGCGGCGTGCCGAGCGATTTCCGCGCGACCGGCCAGACCGGCATCATGATCGCGGGCAGCGGCATCCCGATGGACGCCGTCGTCTCGGACTTCGAGGCGGGCGCGGCGGAGATGCTCTCGCCAGACGCCGCGCCTGATCATTGGGACGTGATCGAGGGGCAGGGGTCGCTGGCGCATCCCGCTTATGCCGCCGTTTCGCTTGGCCTGCTGCACGGCAGCCAGCCGGACGTGTTTGTGGTGTGCCATGAGCCGGGACGGCGTGAGATGCTCGGCACCGCCGGCTATGGCGTGGTCAGTGTCGAGGAGATCGCATCGCTCGCCATCGCGCTCGGTCGCCGCACCAATCCGGCGATCCGCTGTGGCGGCTACTCCTACAACACCGCTGCGCTTGACGCCGATGCGGCCGAGGCGCTGATGGCCGCCGATAGCGCGCGGCTGGGCCTGCCCGTTGCCGATCCGATCCGCGGCGGCGCGGCGTTCGAAGCGCTGGTCGACAATATCCTGAAGGGCGCGTGACCATGACCAAGCCGAGCTGGTTCCAGCGCTTCCTGCTACCCGGCCTCGCCTTCAAGGGGGTGGTGATCGGCGGCGGCTATGCCACGGGGCGCGAACTGGCGGAGTTCTTCCTCCCCAGCGGTCCGCAGGGCGGGCTGATGGCGATGCTGCTCGCCATGCTGATCTGGAGCGCCGTGTGCGCCGCGACCTTCGCCTTCGCGCATCTGACCCGCAGCTACGACTATCGCAGCTTTTTCCAGAAGCTGCTCGGTCCCGGCTGGATCGCGTTCGAGATCGTCTATGTCCTGCTGCTCGTGCTGATCCTCGCGGTGGTCGGCGCGGCGGCGGGGGAGATCGGGGCGAGCTTTGGCGCGCCCGCGATCCTCGGCACGCTGATCCTCACTGCGACGATCGCAGTGGTGACGGGCCTTGGCACCGCAGCGGTCGAGCGCTTGTTCAAATATGCCTCGACCCTGCTCTACATCGTCTATGCGCTGTTCCTGATCCTCGGCCTGTGGCTGTTCGGCGACCGCATCGGTGCGAACCTGTCCACCCCGACCCCGACCACCGGCTGGGTGATGGGGGGCGTCGCCTATGCCGCGTACAATCTGATCGCCGCCGCCGCTGTGCTGCCGCTGACCGCGCATTTCACCAGCCGCCGTGACGCGCTGATCGCCGGGACGATCGCCGGGCCGCTGGCGATGCTACCCGCGCTCGGCTTCTTCCTGTGCATGATCGCCTTCTACCCGGCGGTGGCGAATGAGACCTTGCCGTCTGCCTTCCTGCTCGGACAGATGAACATTCCGGTCTTCACCATCGCGTTCCAGGCGATGATCTTCGCCGCGCTGCTCGAAACCGGCGTCGGCATCGTCCACGCGGTCAACGAGCGCGTTTCTGGCGTGTGGCAGGCAAAGCGCGGCATGCCGCTCGGCAGCGGCCCGCGCGCGGGGATCGCGCTCGCCTTGCTGCTCGGCTGCGTGTTCGTCGCCACCGCGATCGGCCTCATCGACCTGATCGGCAGCGGTTATCGCATGCTCGCCTTCGCCATGCTGGCGGTATTCGTCCTTCCCGTGATGACCCTGGGCGTCGTGCGCATCCTGCGTGCGCCGTCCGAAGTGGAGGTTTCCGCATGATCCGCACGCTCATTGCGCTTCCCGCGCTGCTGCTCGCCACAGCGCTTCCGGCCGCCGCCGACCTGCCCAAGGGCTTTGCCGAACGCGTCGAAACGCTGCGCCAGCAGAGCGGCGCGCCCGGCATCGCCATCGCGGTGGTGGAGAAGGGCAGGGTCGAACTCGCGCAGGGCTGGGGCACGACCCAGTTGGGCGGCACGCAAAAGGTGAATGCCGACACGATCTTTCAGACCGGATCGACCGGCAAGGCGTTCACCGCCGCCGCGCTCGCCATCCTGGTCGATCGCGGCAAGATCAAGTGGGACGACCGCGTGATCGACCACATGCCATGGTTCCGCATGTACGATCCGTGGGTCACGCGTGAGATCACGATCCGCGACCTGTTGGTGCATCGCAGCGGGCTTGGCCTTGGCGCGGGGGACCTGCTCTACGTCCCGCGCGGCAGCCTGTCGCGCAAGGAGACGGTGAAGCGCCTCGCCTATATCCAGCCGGCGCGCAGTTTCCGATCGGGCTATGCCTATGACAACATCCTCTATTCGGTCGCCGGGCAGCTGATCGAGGAAGTCAGCGGCAAGAGCTGGGAAGACTTCATGGCGCAGGACGTGTTCGCCGCAGGCGGCATGGCCAGCGCGACGGCGACTTACGAAAGCCGCCTCGCCAACCCCAATCGCGCGCATCCGCACGCCCGGATCGGCGGCGCGGTGCGCGGCGACGGGCCGGTGTCGATGCTCGACGAGCGTGCGGCGGAACTCGGCCGCGCGGCGCTCCCCGCAGGTGGCCTTGCCCTCAGCGCCAATGACCTCGCCCGCTGGCTCCAGATTCAGCTCGGCAAGGGCGCGCTGCCCGGCGGCGGACGGCTGTTCAGCGCGGCGCAGTCGGCGGAGATGTGGAAGGGCGTGACGCTTCAGCCGATCGCGCAAATGCCCGGCCAGCTCGCGCCGCTCACCCCCAATTTCAGCTCCTATGCGCTGGGCTGGAGCGTCACCGATTATCGCGGCGTCCGCGTGATCGCGCATGGCGGCGCGGTGTTCGGGGCAATCGCCTATGTCATCCTGCTGCCCGATCAGGATGTCGGCATCGCCGGCGTGGTCAATGCCGAGGAGACGGCACTGCTGCGCGGCGTGATCCATACCCTGGTCGATCACTATCTCGGCGCGCCCGATCAGGACTGGCCGTCGCGCTTCAACAGCTTCATCGAAGCGCGCATCACCGGGGCCAAGGCCGCGCTGTCGACCACCCGCGCCGCGCCCGCCAAAATCGGCCCGTCGCTCAGCCTCGACCGCTATGCCGGCACCTATCGCGACGCCTGGTATGGCGATGTCGTGGTGGCCAAGGGCAAGGATGGCGGCCTGACCATCGACTTCACCACCACCCCGGCGATGAAGGGCAAGCTCGTCCACTGGCAGTATGATAGCTTCGTGACGCGCTTCGACGACAAGTCATTGGAGCCCGCTTACGTCACCTTCGCGCTCGATGCCGATGGCAAGGTCGCGCGCGTGTCGATGAAGGCGGAAAGCCCAATCGCAGACTTCAGCTACAATTATCAGGACCTCGACCTGCGTCCGGTGGGAGCGACCAAGTGAAGCGCTACTCGACTCTCGCCCTGCTGCTGCTTGGCGCGTGCACCGCCGCCACGCCGGAGAAACCCGTCGAAGACACGGCGGCGCTGCACAAGCGCCTGCTCGTGCTCGACACCCATCTCGACACGCCGCTGCATTTCGGGCG
>JBHYGP010000007.1:0-4064 GCA_051858935.1 Sphingomonas sp. | reverse complement strand
GACCGACATCGCACAGGTCGATATGGGCCGGATGGAGGAGGGCGCGCTCGATGGCGGCTTCTTCGTCATCTATACCGATCAGGGGCCGCTGACCGCCAAGGGCTATGCCGACGCGCTCGCCTTTGCGCGCGGACGCTCCGACGCGATCGACACCACCATCGCGCAATTCCCCAAGCGCATCGCCCCGGCACTGACCGCGCAGGACGCCCGTCGCCTGAATGGCGAAAACAGGCTGATCGCGTTCAAGTCGATCGAGAACAGCTATCCGCTGGGCGAAGACCTTTCGCTGCTCGCCGAGTTCCACAAGCGCGGCGTGCGCATGGCCGGGCCTGTGCACGGCAAGAACAACCAGTTCGCCGATTCATCGGGCGACAAACCGCGCTGGAACGGCCTCAGCCCGCTCGGCCGGCAATGGGTGGCGGAGATGAACCGGCTCGGCATGGTGATCGACGCCAGCCATTCGTCGGACGCGGTGTTCGACCAGCTGCTGGCACTGTCGCGCGCGCCGATCATCCTGTCGCACACCACCGGCCGGCACGCCTATGACCACCCCCGCAACCTCGACGACGCGCGCATCCGCGCGCTCGCGGCAAAGGGCGGTGCGATGTGCATCAGCACGATCTTCCTCTCCGAACTCAACCTCGCCGGCGAGCGCGGCGCATTGTTCGCGAAGTACGAGCAGATCGCGACGCTGCCTCCGGCCGAACAGGTCGCGCTGGCCAAGCGCTGGCGCGAACTCGACAAGACCCAGCCGCTGTGGGACGCCGATTTCGAGAAGTACATCGCGATGGTGCTGCACGTCGTGAAGGTCGCCGGACCCGACCATGTCTGCTTCAGCGGCGACTGGGACGGCGGCGGCGGAGTAAAGGGGTTCGAGGATATCTCGGCGCTGCCCCTGGTCACCGCGCGGCTGAAGAAGGCGGGCTATTCGGACGAGGATCTGGCGAAGATGTGGGGCGGGAATATCCTGCGCATCGTCGCGGAGGCACAGGCGAAGGCGGGGGGCTGAACTCCCAATCCTCCCCCGCCAGGGGGAGGTGCCGCCGCAGGCGACGGAGGGGGAGGACGGCTGTGTCCTCTCCACTCCAGCGCAGACCCTTCCGCCCCCTCCGTCACGCTGCGCGTGCCACCTCCCCTTTGCGGGGGAGGATAGCGGCAGGCCGACCACTTCGTGCCCAACTCCCGTTTGCGCTGAGCTTGTCGAAGCGCCGCAGCCCGCGCCTTGAGGTGCAGGAGCCGCCCTTCGACAAGCTCAGGGAAAACGGAGTTTCAGTGGCCCGCCCTACAACGCCGACTTAGACCGCCGCGCGCCGTTCTGCTCGACCACTTCCTGCCCTTGCAGTGTCATCAGCGATTCCATCAACCGCTCCTCGGCGCTCGAACACACGCCCAGCACCGTCGCCTCGGTACAGCCTTCAGCGGCGATATAGGCGTGGCCCATGTTCGAATCGATGTAGATCGACTCTCCCTCGTGCAGCACGACGGGATCGTAGAATTCGGTGTGCACCTCGACCGCGCCCTGCAGGACGTAGATGAATTCCTCGCCCGAATGGCGGACCAGTTCGCCGAATTCCTCGACGGTGCGCGCGCGGATCTTGGTGACGATCGGGATCATCCGCTTCCGGCGCAGCTCGGTATTCATGTAGAAATAGTCGTAATTGGCGGTCTCGACCCGCACCGCGCGGTCGAGCTTGCCGACGCTGCGGCGCGCGGTCACCGGCTGCTGCTGCGGATCTGCGGGCTCGCTGCTTTCGGCGAACAGCTCCGACATGCGCAGCCCCAGCTTCTGCGCGAGCTGGAGTAATTTGTCATAGCTCAGCGTCAGCCGGTTATGCTCGATCTTCGACAGCGTCGAGACGGGAATCCCGGTGCGCTCGCTCATCTGCTTGAGCGTCCAGCCCTCCTGACCGCGCAGGCGGCGCAGGAAACTGCCAAGAGTGGGGGCATCAGACATAGCGCGCGGTCACCTCAAAGTTTCCGATCAGGACGACTAATCCCGATCGGCACCCTTTGGTGATAGCAGCCCCGCGCCGCCAGACAATCCCGTTGCGGACCTAAACCCCCGGACAGGAATGGCGCAGCACGCGCCCGGCACGCGCGCCGGTCGGCTGGCCTTTGTAGAGCGCCAGCGTGCCGTTGACGATCACCGTGTTGATGCCGGTCGGCGGGGTGGTCGGTGCCTCGAACGTCGCGCCGTCCTTGATCGTGTCGAGGTTGAACACCACCACATCGGCACGCATCCCCGCGCGCAGCAGCCCGCGGTCGGACAGGCCCAGCCGCTGCGCCGGCCATCCGCTCATCTTGCGGATCGCGTCGGACAGGGTCAGCACTTTCCGCGCCTTCACATATTCGGCGATGATGCGGGGGAAGGTGCCGTTGGCGCGCGGGTGCGGGCGACCCTGTTTTTCGGATTCGACGGTCGAATCGCTCGCGCTGGCGTCGGTGCCGAAACTGACCCAAGGCTGCTTCATCGCCAGCGCGATATCGGCCTCGTCCATCATGAAGTAGAGCGCCCCCGCACGCGCGGGCAGCGCGTCAAGCCAGATGTCCCACGCCGCGTCGGCCGGGTCCTTGCCCAGCGCCTTGCCGATCTCGGCAAAGCTCTTGCCGTGGAAGCGGGCATATTTCTCGTTCTGCGCATTGGCGAGCACGACATTGCTCCACCCGCCCGACGCATGGACCAGGTTCGACCAGTCGGCCTGCGGCCCCGCGGCCAGTTCCTTCTTGAGCTGCGCGCGCACCGCTGGGTCGCGCAGCGCGGCATGCGCCGCCTCGCGTCCCTTGGCGAAGACATGGGTGGGGATGGTGACGTCGAGCCCGGTGCCGCCCGCGCGATAGGGGTAGATGTCCGCGCCGACATCGACGCCGCGCGCCCGCGCCGCTTCGATCCGCGCAATAGCCTGCGGCATCAGCTTGCCCCACAGCGGCGCATAGGCGGCCTTGATATGGTAGATTTCGACCTTCGCTCCGCTGCGCTCGCCGATGCTCACCGCCTCGTCGATCGCGGTCAGCAGCTTGTCGCTCTCGTCGCGCATATGGCTGGCGTAAAAGCCGCCGCACTTGCCCGGGATCGCCGCCAGCCGCGCCAGATCGCTCGCCGACTGGAAGGATGCGGGGTGATAGATCAGCGCGGTCGAGATGCCGAACACGCCCGCGCGCATCGCGGTGCGGACTTCCGCCTCCATCGCCTTGAGCTGGTCCTCGGTCGGGGTGCCGGCGGCATCGCCCATCACCTTCACCCGTGCCTGCACCGCGCCATAATAGGTGCCGAAATTGACCGCGATGCCCTGGCTTTCCAGCTTGGTGAAATAGCCGGCAAGCTCGTCGGCCGGGACCGCAGTGCCGCCCTCGCCCGCGATCAGCGTGGTGACCCCCATCTGGAGCTTGTTGACCGCCGACCCGTCGTTGAGCAGCGCGCGCTGGCTGTGGTCGAGCATGTCGATGAACCCCGGCGCGACATAGCGGCCGCGCGCGTCCACCTCCTGCTTGCCGGAGCCGGTAACGGTGCCGATCGCGACGATCTTGCCGTCCTTGATCGCCACATCGCCGCTCACCCACGGATTGCCCGCCCCGTCGAGCACGCGCCCGCCCCGGATCACGATATCGTACACCGGATCGGCGGGAGCGGTCGCTCCGATCAGCAGCGGCGCGGCGAGCAGGGCGAGCGATCGGATCATTGCTTTGGTCCCCAGACAGAGTCGTCGCAGCTGACATGGCCGTCACGATAGACGATCGACGGGGTACGATCCGCTTTCAGGAAAGTCGGGCCGTCGAGATCGACGATATTGCAGCGCTGCGCCAGGATGAAGGCCGGGGCCATCGACAGGCTGGTGCCGACCATATTGCCGACCATCACGCCAAGGCCCAGTTCCTCGGCCCGATCGGCCATCATCAGCGCTTCGGTCAGCCCGCCGCACTTGTCGAGCTTGATGTTGATCACGTCGAACCGCCCGCGCGCGCTGGCGACATCGGCGAGCGTCAGGATGCTCTCGTCCCCGGCGAGCGGGATCGGCGAGGTGTAGCCGTCAAGGTCCGCCTCGTGACCGCGCTACAATGGCTGTTCG
>JBHYGP010000006.1:0-7467 GCA_051858935.1 Sphingomonas sp. | reverse complement strand
TGACCCCCGACGACCAAGAGCTGATCCAGGCCCGCCAGAAATCGCGCGCGCGCATTCTCGCGATCCTGTTGTTCGCCTTCGTGATCCTCGTCTTCGCGATCAGCATCGTGAAGATCCAGGCCGGCATGCCGCTCCGCGCCACATGATCGCCGCGCTGCCCCAGGATCGCAAGCTGCGCACCGCGATGTTCGCGGTGCTCGGCGTGCTCGCGATGACCGGCCTCGCCTTTGCGAGCGTGCCGCTCTACCGCCTCTTTTGTCAGGTCACCGGCTTTGGCGGCACGACGATGCGCGCCGAGGCGGCACCCGGCGCGGTCGATGGCAAGATCACCGTCGCGTTCGATTCCAATGTCAGCCCTGCGCTGACCTGGAAGTTCAAGCCCGAACTCGCGTCCGACACCATCTCGATCGGCGCGCGCGACATGGCCTTCTACACCGCGACCAACACCGGCACCGTGCCGATCACCGGCACCGCGACCTACAATGTCACGCCCGAAGCGGCGGGGAAGTATTTCAGCAAGATCCAGTGTTTCTGCTTCACCGAACAGACGCTCCAGCCGGGTGAGACGGTGCGCATGCCGGTGATCTATTTCGTCGATCCGAAGATCATGACCGACCCGGATACGAAGGACATTGCGAAGATCACGCTGTCCTACACATTTTACCCAGTGGATTCCGCCAAGCCCAAGGGCTAGGGGAATCGCAACAACGCCAAAAACGAACAGGGACGGACGATGGCAGGCGCCAAGAACCACGATTTCCACATTCTCCCGCCCAGCCCGTGGCCGATGCTCAGCTCGCTCGCCGCCCTGTGGCTGGCGGTCGGTGCCCTCATGTACATGAAGGAGCATCCGTCGGGCTTTTGGGTGATGATGTCGGGCCTTGCCGCCGTGCTGTTCTGCATGGCGTCATGGTGGGTCGATGTGATCAAGGAAGCCAATGCCGGCGACCATACGCCGGTCGTTCAGCTGCATCTGCGCTATGGCATGATCCTGTTCATCGCGTCGGAAGTCATGTTCTTCGTCGGCTGGTTCTGGGCGTGGTTCGATTTCGCGCTGTTCCCGGTGGCGATGACCGTCAGCGATCATGGCAGCGTCATCGATCTGGCGGCGGACGCGGTCGCGGTGTTCCCGGCCAAGGGGCTCGAAGTGCTCCCGGCATTCGAACTGCCGCTGCTCAACACCTTCATCCTGCTGCTCTCGGGTACCACCATCACCTGGGCGCATCACGGCCTGATCCACAATCAGCGCGGCGGCGCGATGAAGGGTCTGTGGGGCGCGATCGGCGTGGGCGAGAATGACGTGGTCAAGAAGGGGCTGTGGCTGACGATCATCCTCGGCCTGATCTTCAGCTGCATTCAGGCCTATGAATATGCCCATGCGCCGTTCGTGTTCGGCAAGACGAACTATTCGTCGGCCTTCTACATGGCGACCGGCTTCCACGGCTTCCACGTCATCGTCGGCACGATCTTCCTGATGGTCTGCCTGCTGCGCACCTATCAGGGCGATTTTACCCCACGCCAGCATTTCGGTTTCGAAGCCGCCGCCTGGTACTGGCACTTCGTCGACGTGGTGTGGCTGTTCCTGTTCGTTGCCGTCTATGTCTGGGGCAGCGCGGGTGCGCCGGTCCATGGCGGCTGACGCGGGGCGATGAGCGAGGCACCGCCTCCCATCATCGAGTCGGCAGTGAAGGGGGCGTGTCCGCGGTGCGGCGCGCCCTCTCTGTTTGCGGGCTGGGTCAAGTTCGCCGATCGCTGCCCGAGTTGCGGACTCGACTATGCCGCGTTCAACGTCGGCGATGGCCCGGCGGCGTTCCTGACGTTGATCGTGGGCGCGATCATCGTGATCCTGTCGGTGTGGCTGGAGTTGTCCGCATCGCCGCCGGTGTGGCTGCATCTGTTGATCTGGCCCCCGGTCACGCTCCTGCTGGTGATCTTCAGCCTGCGCTGGGCCAAGGGCGCGCTGCTCGCGCTCGAATATCGCAACGCCGCGCGTGAGGGGCGGCTGAAGGACCCCGAGGCGTGAGACTCCCCCTGTTCCCCACCATCCTGGTCGGCCTCGCCGTCGCGGTGATGATCGGGCTGGGCATCTGGCAGCTCGACCGGCGCGGGGAGAAGGAGGCGCTGATCGCCCGCCTCGCCGCGAACAGCGACCTGCCCGCAATGGCCTTCCCCAGTCCGCCGGTCGGCGACGACCATCTGTTCCGCCGCGCCGGGTTCATGTGCCTGGAAGTCGCCGGCTGGACCGAACAGGCCGGGCGCGACGCAAAGGGCGGGAAGGGCTGGCGCCACCTCGCCGAGTGCCGCACCGGCGCGGAGGGGATGACCGTCCGCGTCGATATGGGCGTCAGCAGCGCCCCCGGCATCACCCCGGCATGGAAGGGGGGCCAAGTCACCGGTACCATCACCCACGCCCCCGATTCGACCCCGCTGCTCGCCTCGCTGTTTGCCAAGCGGCCACCCCGCAACCTGATGCTGGTGGCGGACAAACCCGCACCGGGCCTGTCGGCCAGCGCCCCGCCCGACCCGTCGAGCGTGCCCAACAACCACCTCGCTTATGCGGTGCAATGGTTCCTGTTCGCGGGGATCGCGGTGGTGATCTACCTGCTGGCACTGCGCCTCCGCGCCCGTCGCGCCGCATCACCACCCGCGCCCCCGCAAAGCTAGTCTTTCTTGCCGCATGGTTACGCTGGGGCTAGTTCCCCCGCCATGCGCTACCAGAGCACGCGCGCCTATGGCCGGTTCAGCCATGACGCGGTGACCCCGCTGGTCTTGCGAGCGACGGCGGCCTGTACATCCCGGTCGAATGGCCGCGCTTCACCGCCGACCAGATCGCCGACATGGCGGGGCTCTCCTATGTCGAGACCGCGGTGCGCGTCATGGCCCCGTTCGTCGCGGGAAGCCTGACCGAGGACGAGCTGCGCGACCTGTGCACGCGCGCCTATGGCCGGTTCAGCCATGACGCGGTGACCCCGCTGGTCCAGCTCGACCACCGCCACTTCCTGCTCGAACTGTTCCACGGCCCGACGCTCGCGTTCAAGGACGTCGCGCTCCAGCTGCTCGGGCTGTTGTTCGAAAAATTCCTGACCGGGACCGACCGCCACCTCACCATCGTCGGTGCGACCAGCGGCGACACCGGCTCCGCAGCGATCGACGCGGTGGCGGGGCGTGAGGGGATCGACATCTTCATGCTCCATCCCAGGGGGCGGGTCAGCGACGTTCAGCGTCGCCAGATGACCACGGTGCTCGCGCCCAACGTTCACAATATCGCGATCGAGGGCAGCTTCGACGACGGCCAGCGCCTCGTAAAGGCGATGTTCAACGACGCGGACTTCTCCGGCCGCTTCCACGTCACCGCGGTCAATTCGATCAACTGGGCGCGGCTGATGGCGCAGGTCGTCTATTATTTCTACGCCGCCGTCCGCCTCGGCGCCCCGGCGCGCGAAGTGGCGTTCAGCGTTCCCACCGGCAATTTCGGCGATGTGTTCGCCGGCTATGTCGCGGCGAAGATGGGCCTCCCGGTCGCCAAGTTGATCGTCGCGACCAACGTCAACGACATCCTCCACCGCGCGCTCTCCAGCGGCGATTATTCCGCCGGCACCGTCACCCCGACCGCCGCGCCGAGCATGGACATTCAGGTCAGCTCGAACTTCGAACGCCTGTTGTTCGACCTCGCCGGGCGCGACGGCCCTGCGCTCGCCGCGCAAATGGCCGGGTTCGAATCGAGCAAGGCGATGCGCCTGACCAATGCCCAGCAACAGGGCGCGGCGGCACTGTTCGCCAGCGACCGGATCGATCCCGACGACATGTCGCGCGCGATGGCTTGGGCCCATGCCCGCGCGAACGAGATCCTTGACCCCCACACCGCCATCGGCCTCGCCGCCGCGCAGCGGGTCGCGCTCCCGCCGCACGTGCCGATCGTCACCCTCGCCACCGCCCACCCGGCCAAGTTCGACGCAGCAGTCGAGCGCGCCACCGGCATCCGCCCGACTTTGCCCGCCCGCGTCGGCGACCTGTTCGACCGTGAGGAGCGCTACGACGTGCTCCCCGCGACGTTTGAGGCGATCACGGGCTATGTGGCGGAGCGCGGGAAGCCCAAGGCATAATCGTGCTCCTGCGAAGGCAGGAGCCCAGAGTCACAAGGGACGTCGCACGCCACCCTAGGCTCCTGCTTTCGCAGGAGCACAGCTGCGCCTAAAGGGAGGCCATGAACCTCATCACCCTCACCGGCGAGCCCTGGGCCGATTACGGCCTCGTCGACTCCGGCCATGGCCGCACGCTCGAACGCTATGGCGACTATCGCTTCGTCCGCCCCGAGCCGCAGGCGATGTGGGCGCCCGCGTCGCCCGACTGGGATGCGCATGGCGAATTCATGCCCGCGCCGGATGACGAGGGCGGCGGCCGCTGGGTGTTCACCAAGCCGGTCCCGCGCGAAGGCTGGCCGCTCGCCTGGAACGAGGCGAAGTTCACCGCGCAAACCACCCCCTTCCGCCATCTCGGCTTCTTCCCCGACATGGCGCCGGTGTGGAGCTGGATGCGCGAGCAGACCGCCGGGGTCGATGCGCCCGAGGTCATGAACCTGTTCGGCTATACCGGCGTCGGCACGCTGGCGATGGCGGCAACGGGCGCCAAACTCGTCCATGTCGACGCATCGAAGAAATCGGTCGAGGCGGCCAAGGGCAATGCCGCATTGTCGGGGATGACCGACAAGCCGGTGCGCTGGATCATCGACGACGCCGCCAAGTTCGTCGCGCGGGAAGTGCGTCGGGGCCGCCGCTATGACGGCATCCTGCTCGACCCACCCAAATATGGCCGCGGCCCGACCGGCGAAGTGTGGCAACTCGAACGCGACCTCCCCGGCCTGATCGCCGATTGCCGCCAGCTATTGGACGGTGATTCGCGCTTTCTGTTCCTGACCGTCTACGCGATCCGCATGTCGGCGCTGGCGATCGGCGAGCTGCTCAACCAGCATTTCGCCGATTTGGGCGGCAAGGTCGAATGCGGCGAACTCGGCGTGCGCGAAGAGGCGCGCGGGCTGGTGTTGCCGACGGCAATCTTTGCGCGGTGGAGTCGGTGATTACCAGAGGCGTTTCGCCTTTGGTCTGGTTGGGCGCCCA
Organism: Sphingomonas sp.; assembly: GCA_051858935.1. Taxonomy (GTDB): domain Bacteria; phylum Pseudomonadota; class Alphaproteobacteria; order Sphingomonadales; family Sphingomonadaceae; genus Sphingomonas. Next base: position 2,353 of record JBHYGP010000006.1, on the reverse strand, counting down.
GCATATTTGTTCAGCGCGTTCGCCACATGTGTCAGCTTTAATAGCTTGCGGCGCGCTTTTATCGCGCGGGCGATCCGCAGAGCGCGACCTTTCGACAAATCTGCCGGGATACTGACCTTGTAGTGGGCGTACCCGAACTTCAGCCGTCGATTTGCAGGCAGAACAAGCAGTCCGTTGCGAGCGCAGAAGCGCTTGCGAAGAGCCAGACGGTCCTTTCTGCCACCGATCATGCAGTTGGTTGGGATGAAATTCGTCACTTAACCCCGCCCCATCCGCATCGCCGCCCCCGCCACGAACGGGCACCCCGCCACCAGCAGCAAACTCACCGCGCCCAGCAGCTTCATCGCGCTCGGATCATTCCCCATCGCGCCCGCGCCAAAGATCAGCAGCGGCACCGCGAAGGGGAGCATCACCAGCCCCGCCACCGCGCCCGCGCCGCGCAGCCCTGCGGTCAGCGCTGCGGTCGCGACGCCCAAAGCCGCCAGCCCCGGCGTGCCGATGAGCAAACTCAGCCCCGCCGCCAGCGCCTGTTCCAGCGACAGATTGAGCAACCCGCTCGCCACCGCGCACGCCAGCAACAGTGCCGGCGCAAAGCCCAGCCAATGCCCGACGATCTTCGCCGCCGCGACGCTCGCGTCATTCCAGCCGCGCACCGCCAGTTGATCGAGCACCCCGCTCTCCAGATCGGGTCCCACCAGCCGCTCGACCGGCAGCAGCGCCGCCAGCAGCGCCGCCGCCCAGATCACCCCACCGCCGATCCGCGCGAGCAATTTCGGCTCCGGCCCCACTGCGAACGGAAACAACACGGCCACCAGCAGGAAAAAGGCAATGGGGAGGGTCAGCCCGCCCGCCGCCCAGGCCCGGCGCAGTTCGCGCGCGACCAGTGCCCCGAACCCGCTCACGCGATGCCCCCGATCACAATCTCCCGCGCGCCCTGCATGCGGATCGGCAGATGCGTCGCCACCACCGCAATCCCGCCCGCCGCGCGGTGCGCCGCGATCAGGCCGCCCAGCACCCCGATCGCGCCATGGTCGAGCCCATTGGCCGGCTCGTCGAGCAGCCAGATCGGCGCCCCGCTCGCCACCACCCGCGCAATCCCGACGCGCTTGCGCTGTCCGGTCGACAGCATCCGCACCGGCACGGGGTAGAGGTGCAGCAACCCAACCGCCTCCAGCGCCCCCTCAACCGCATCGCGACGCCCGTCCAATCCGGCCCAAAACCGCAACGCCTCGCCCACCGGCAATTCCGGGTCCAGCCCCGCCGCCTCGGCCAGCAGCGCGCGTTCCCCGGAAACCGAAACCCGCCCCGCACTCGCCCGCAGCAACCCCGCAAGGATGCGGATCAAGCTCGACTTGCCCGCACCATTCGGCCCGGTCACCAGCACCCCGCCACCCGGCTCAAGGCTCAGATCGAGTCCCTCGAACAGCATCCGCCCGCCACGCGCGCACGCGACGCCCTCCAGCCGAATTGCCGCATCGCTCACGCGACGCTGTCTTCCAGCGCGTGCATGGCGTCGTCGCTCAGCCCGAAATGATGCCCCACCTCATGCACCACGACATGGGTGACCAGTGCCTCCAGGCTCACCCCCGTCTCGACCCATTCGGCGAGCAGCGGGACGCGGTAGAGGTGGATCGTGTCGGGCTGCGGAATCTCGCCGATGGCGAATCCCTCCTTCTCGCCCACCGGCCGCCCCGAATAGAGGCCGGTCAGCTCGAACGGATCCTCCATCCCCATCTCGCGCAGCGTGTCGTCATCGGCAAAGTCTTCGACGATCAGCACGATGTCGGGCAAATGGCTCGCAAACGGCTCGGGAATCCGCGCCAGCGCCGCGCGCGCGAGCGCTTCCATCTGATCGGCACTTGGCGCAAAGGTCTCGGTCACAGCGGTCATGGCCCCGGCTATGCCGCACTGAACTGCGGAGGGGAAGAATGGTCGAACAACTGAGCCAGGCGGAACGCGACGACGCGCTCGATGGGCTGCCCGAATGGGATCACGACACCGGTCGCGACGCGATCACGCGCAGCTTCACCTTCGACGATTTCAGCCAGGCCTTCGCGTTCATGACCCAGGTCGCGTTGCTCGCCGAAAAGGCCGACCATCACCCCGAATGGTCGAACGTGTGGAACCGCGTCGACATCTTGCTGACCACGCACGACGCTGGCGGCCTGTCGGGCCGCGACATCGACATGGCCCGCGCGATCGACGCGCTGGTGGATTGAGGCTGGGCACGCCCCTCCCCTTCAGGGGAGGGGATGGGGGTGGGGCAGTGAAGTCTCACCGAGACGAGTCGCCAAGAGGATAGGCCCCACCCCAACCCCTCCCCTGAAGGGGAGGGGCTTAGATTTCTAAAGCC
>JBHYGP010000005.1:0-7468 GCA_051858935.1 Sphingomonas sp. | reverse complement strand
AGGCCGATCGCGCGGTGGAAGGCGTCGATCGCGAGCGTCGCTGCACCGATCCGGTCGAGCAGGCCGCGCGGGTCGACCGGCCGCTCAACCAAGGTGACCTGCGCCGCAGGAAGCGCGCGGCGAAAGGCGATGGCAGCGGACAGTGCGATCACGCCGCTGCCCAGCACCGCGACGGATGCGGGGCCGCTCATGCCGCGCCCCATGCGCCATGCGCGCGCAATGCGGCCACATGATCGGGCATCGCATCGACCCGGCTGCGGATGGTACCCGCAATCTCGTCGAGCGCGCGGGCGAGCGCGGGGGTGGAGGGGTTGTCGGCGCGCGGGTCATGCCGCTGCGGCGTAACCCCTTGCCCCAGATAGACCGCGACCCAGCTGGGTTCGAGGAACAGCCCCTCGCCATATTGCTCGATCCGCCCCGCCTCACGCCACAGCTCCAGCTTGCCCGCCAGGCTGTCGGGTAGTTCCATCGTGCGGACATGGTTCCAGAAGTCCGAATCGTCGCGCGTCGTGGCGTGATAGTGCAGGATCAGGAAGTCGCGGACGCGGTCATATTCATAATCGACCGTGGCGTTGAACGCGGCGCGGTCGGCGGGGTCGATGGCGCGCTCGGGGAACAGCTCGATCAGCCGCATCACCGCCATTTGCGCAAGGTGAATGCTGGTCGATTCGAGCGGCTCGAGGAACCCGCTGGCGAGGCCGATGCTGACGACGTTGCCGACCCAGCTTTCGCGCCGCCGCCCGGCCCGGAAGCGCAGGATGCGCGGATCGGCGAGCGGCGTCCCCTCGACCGCGCCCAAGATCGCATCGCACGCTTCATCCTCCGACAGGAAGTTGCTGGAGAACACGTATCCATTGCCGACACGATGCTGGAGCGGAATGTGCCAGCGCCAGCCGGCCTCCATCGCAGTGGCGCGGGTATAGGGCTCGATCGGTCCCGGCATACTTTGCGTTGGCATCGCCGCGGCGCGGTCGCAGGGCAGCCAGTGCGACCAGTCCTCCCACGCCGCATCCATCGCCCCGCCGATCAGCAGCGCGCGGAAGCCCGAGCAGTCGATGAACAGGTCGCCCGCCACGCGCTCGCCGCTGTCGAGCACCAGTTCGGTGACGTCGCCACTCTCGCCGTTGCGCTCGACCCCGGTGACGCGCCCCTCGGTGCGCACCACCCCGCGCGCCTCCGAATAGCCGCGCAGCATCGGCGCGAGCTTCGTCGCATCGAACTGGTATGCCCAGCCATAGCTGGTCGACAGGAAATCACCGTCAGCCGGTGGAAGCGCGAAGCGATTGGCGCGCGCCGCCACGATCGGGAGCGAATAGTCCTCAAGGCTTCGTCGCGATCCCTCGTCCCGCGCACGCAGCCAATAATGGTGAAAGCCGACCCCGGCGAGATCGACGCCATAGGCGCCGAACGGGTGGACATAACGGTCGCCCAGCCTGCCGAAATCGCAGAAATCGATGCCGAGTTTGTAGGTCGCGTTGGTCGCGCGCATCATCTCGGCTTCATCGATGCCGAGGCGCTGGAGAAAGGCGCGCAGATGCGGCAGCGTCGCCTCCCCCACCCCGACGATGCCGATTTCCTCGGATTCGATCAGGCGCAAGTCGGCCACGCCGGGCAGGAAGCGCGCGAGGGCAGATGCGGTCATCCACCCCGCGGTCCCGCCCCCGACGATGACGACGCGGACCGGATCGGTCATGGGGTTCCCGAGGACGCGTGCGGACCGACGACCAGCCCCATGAAGAGCCCGGCATGAATGGTGGCGAGGCGCGAGACATCCACGTCGCGCGCGATGCTGCGCCACATGGTGTCGCCGACCGGACGCCATTCCGCCTGCGCCACGCCCTTGTCGAAGCTCAGCCGCAGATCGACCTCAGTTGCGCCGCCGCGCGGCACCGAAGCCACAACCACGCCATTCGCTACCTCATCCTTCGAAGTCCGCCGCCGCACGACGAGCTTGTCGCCTTCAAGCCCGGCAAACATCAAATGATTTTCGTCAGCGACGGCGAGCAGCCCCGCGCGGTCCGACGCGCTCTTGGGATCGAATGAAACGCGCGTCGTCCAACTCGCCTTGGCATGGCGCATGCGCTTGCCGATGTAACTCGGCTGGGCAAGCGCGCCCGCCGCGACCGGCCGTGCGTCGAGCGTCAGCGCCCCGTCGGCGATCCGCCACCATGGCGACCCCTTGGGCGTGCGCAGCATCATCCAGTCCTGGGCGAGCTTCGGCGCATCGAACTCCTCACGCCAGTCGCGCGCTTCGCCGGGCGAGGCGGGCAACTTGGGCCGCGCCACGCTGGCGGGCAGCGGCGTGCGCTCGGGCAGGATGAGCGGCCAACCGTCCTTCCACGTCACCGGCAGCAGGAAGGTCTCACGGCCCAACAACGTTTCCTGCCCGCGGAACGGCCGGGTGGCGAGGAACACCGCCCACCAGCTGCCATCATCGAGCTTCACGAAATCGGCATGGCCCGTCGCCTGCACCGGATGGGGCCGATCTTCGGGCAGGTCACGTTGCGTCAGGATCGGGTTGACCGGGCCGGGCGTGTAGGGGCCGGTCAGGGTACGCGAGCGATAGATGGTCTGCGCATGCTGGTCCGCCGTGCCGCCTTCCGCCGCCGAGAGATAATACCAGCCATCGACCTTGTAGATATGCGGCCCTTCCGCCCAGATCGGCTTGGTCGACGGATCGACCCCCTTGTCGACCAGCAAATGCCGCGGCCCCTTCATCTTGAAGGTGGCGAGGTCGATTTCCTGCATCCACAATGCGCGGTGGCCATCATACTCCGGCTTGCCCGGCGGCGCGTCGTTGTTGACGATCCAGGCGCGCCCGTCCTCGAAATAGATCGACGGATCGATCCCGCCGAACTCGAGCCAGTGCGGCCCGCTCCACGGCCCCGCCGGGTCCTTGGCAGTCAGCACGAAGTTGTCGCGGCAGCCGACACAGGTATTGAGGATGTAATAGGTGCCGTCGTGATACTCGATCGTCGGCGCAAACACGCCGCGATCCAGCGCGAGTCCGCTGAAATCGAGCATGTCCGGGCGGTCGATCGCGTTGCCGATCTGACGCCAATTCACCAGGTCGCGGCTGTGATAGACCGGGATGCCGGGGAACCAGGCGAAGGTCGAGGTGACGAGGTAGAAATCCTGTCCGACCTTCACGATCGACGGGTCGGGGCGGAAGCCCGGCAGCACCGGGTTGGCATAATGGCCGGCGGGCAGCGACTGCGCACCGGAATCGCCCGAATACGCGACATAATCGAATCGCGCGCTACTCTGCTGCGCAACAGCGGGCGCAGCAAGTAACAGCGGCAACAATGCGGCCAAACCCTTCATCTCGCTCCTCTTCTCCATCTCTCTACGGCTTTCCCCGCAGATGCATCGACGTTTTTTCCGCACGATGCTTGACACCTTCATAGGAGCATGATGTTAGCGCTATCAAGAACAATGATGGCGGAGGGGTAACGCGCGATGGCCGTCTCGCTTGCGGGCATATTGCCGGACGATTGGCGGACGGGGCGGTTCCTCGGGCGGGTTGACCTGGGCGATGGCCCGGTGCCGGTGCTGATCGCCGATGGCGCGCTGTTCGACCTCACCCCGCATGCCGCGACCGTCGCCGGTGCGATCGACCGGGGGCTGACCGCGCCCGAGTTTGGGCGGCGGATCGCCGACCTCGACCCGTCCGATCCGCACCTGCCCGATGGCACGGAGCTGCTCGCGCCGATCGACCTTCAGTGCATCAAGGCGGCGGGCGTCACCTTCGCGGTGTCGGCGATCGAGCGCGTGATCGAGGAGCGCGCACGCGGCGACGCGAGCCAGGCGGCGGCGATTCGCGGACGCCTGGAAGAGCGCGTCGGCAGCGGAATCCGGTCGGTCGTCCCCGGATCGCCCGAGGCGGCGGCGCTGAAAGCTGCGCTGATCGAAGACGGCATGTGGTCGCAATATCTGGAGGTCGCGATCGGCCCGGATGCGGAGATTTTTACCAAGTCGCCGGTGCTGTCGGCGGTCGGCCATGACGCCCCCATCGGGGTGCGGTCCGATTCGAGCTGGAACAATCCCGAGCCTGAAATCGTGCTGGCGATGTCGCGCCGGGGCGAGGCGGTCGGCGCGATGCTGGGCAACGACGTCAATCTGCGCGATTTCGAAGGGCGCTCGGCACTGCTGCTGGGCAAGGCCAAGGACAACACCGCCTCCTGCGCGCTCGGGCCGTTCATCCGCCTGTTCGACGATAGCTTCACGATCGACGATGTGCGCAGCGCCGATGTCGCGCTGACGATCGAGGGGACCGACGGCTTCCGCCTTGAGGGCGCGAGCCGGATGAGCGAGATCAGCCGCGACCCGCTGGAGATCGCGCGTCAGGCGATGAGCGAGCATCATTATCCCGACGGGTTCGTGCTGTTCCTCGGCACGCTGTTCGCGCCGACGCAGGATCGCGACGTGCCGGGCGGCGGCTTCACCCACAAGGTCGGCGATCGCGTGACAATTTCATCGACGCGCCTGGGTACACTTGCGAATACGGTGACGACGTCGAAAAATGCGCCCATATGGGAAATTGGAATCGGCGTTCTTGTTCGCGACCTCGCGCGACGCGGCCTGGCCGACCGGGTCTGAACTCTGACTATCAGGACCTTTGCATCATGAAGCTGACCCACCTGATCAATGGCGAACGCGTTGCGGTCGACACGCCGCTGGAGAGCCGCAATCCGTCGAACACCGATGAGGTCGTCGCGACCTTTGCTGCGGGCGATGCTGCGGTGGTGGATCAGGCGGTGCAGGCCGCCCGCGCGGCCCAGCCGGGCTGGGCCGCCGCTTCGCCCGAATTGCGCGCCGATCTGCTCGACAAGGTCGGTGCAACGATCATGGCGCGTGCCCCCGAGCTGGGCGAACTGCTCGCGCGCGAAGAGGGCAAGACGCGCGCCGAGGGGATGGGCGAGGTGATGCGCGCCGCGCGCATCTTCCGTTATTTCGGCGGAGAGGCGCTGCGTCGCCACGGGCTGACGCTCGAATCGACGCGGCCCGGCCTCGACGTCGCGACCTATCGCGAGGCGGTGGGCGTGGTCGGTCTGATCACCCCGTGGAACTTCCCGATCGCGATTCCGGCGTGGAAGGCCGCACCCGCGCTCGCCTTCGGAAACACCGTCGTCATCAAGCCTGCCAATGTCACCCCGGCGGTCGCGAGCGCACTCGCCGACATCATCCAGGAATGCGGCGCGCCTCCCGGAGTGTTCAACATGGTGCTGGGTCAGGGCGGCGTCGGGCAGGCGATCGTCGACCATCCCGGCATCGATGCGATCAGCTTCACCGGGTCGCAGGGTGTCGGCGCCAAGGTCGGCATGGCCGCGATGACGCGACAGGCGCGGGTGCAGTTGGAGATGGGCGGCAAGAATCCGCTCGTCGTGCTTGCCGATGCCGATCTCGACAAGGCTGTGGCGATCGCGCTCGACGGCGGATTCTTCCAGACCGGGCAGCGCTGCACCGCATCGAGCCGCGTGATCGTCGAGGATGCGATCCACGACCGCTTCGTCGCCGCGCTCGCCGAGCGGGCCAACGCGCTCAAGGTCGGCCCGTCGCTGGCCGCCGACACCCAGGTGGGTCCGGCATCGAGCGAGAGCCAGTTCGAACAGAATCTGCGCTATGTCCGCCTCGCGATCGAAGAGGGCGGGCGCATCGCCAGCGGTGGTGCCGATCCGCTCAAGCTCGACACGCCGGGCTATTTCATGGCCCCGACGCTGATCGCCGACACCGATCCCGACATGACGATCAACCGCGAGGAAGTGTTCGGCCCAGTCGTGTCGACCGTCCGCGCGAAAGATTACGAGCATGCGCTGGAAATCGCCAACCAGGGCGAGTTCGGCCTGTCATCGGGCATCGTCACCACCAGCCACAAATATGCGCGCGATTTCCGCAAGCGCATCCGCGCCGGGATGGTGATGGTCAACCTGCCCACCGCAGGCGTCGATTATCACGTGCCGTTCGGCGGCACGCGCAAGTCCAGTTACGGCGCGCGCGAACAGGGGTTCGCGGCGGTTGAATTCTATACGACCGTCAAAACGGTCTATTCGGGGGATTGAGGTTGTTGCAGAAATCCACCGGATCGGCGGCGATGCGCGCGACCTATCCGAGCCTGCGTGACCGCCATGTGCTGATCACCGGCGGTGCGTCGGGGATCGGCGAGGGGCTGGTCGAGGCGTTTGTGGGGCAGGGCGCGCGCGTCAGCTTTATCGACGTGCAGGATGACGCTGCCGCGAGCCTGGTCGCGCGGCTCACTCCGGGCGCGACCCATGCGCCGCATTTCAACATGTGCGACGTCACCGATGTCGCAGCGCTGCAGGCTTGCCTCGCGACGATCATCGCCGAGCAAGGGCCGGTCGATATCCTGCTCAACAATGCCGCGAGCGACGACCGGCACGGGATCGAGGACGTGACCCCCGCCTATTGGGACGAGCGGATGGCGGTCAATTTGCGCCATCTGTTCTTCGCGGCACAGGCGGTGATTCCGGGGATGAAGGAGGCCGGCCACGGCGTCATCATCAATTTCGGGTCGATCAGCTGGCATCTCGGCCTGCCCGACCTGACGCTGTACCAGACCGCCAAGGCGGCGATCGAGGGACTGACCCGCAGTTTCGCGCGCGAGCTGGGGCCGCACGGCATCCGCGCCTGCACTATCGTTCCCGGCAACGTCCAGACGCCGCGGCAGGAGAAATGGTACACGCCCGAGGGCGAGGCGGAGATCGTCGCCGCACAGGCGCTGAAGGGCCGGATCCAGCCCGCCGATATCGCGGCGATGGCGACTTTCCTCGCCTCCGACGATGCCCGCATGTGCACCGCGCATAATTATTGGGTGGATGCCGGATGGCGATGACCGAACCACGGGTCGCGGCGCGGTTGGGCGCGACATTGGGCGAAGGTCCGGTGTGGGACGCACAGCGCGACTGCCTGTGGTTCGTCGATATCAAGGGGAAGAAGCTCCACCGCTTCGACCCCGCCAAAGGCGCGCTGACCAGCGCCGATGCACCCGGCGAGATCGGCTGGGCGCTGCCCGCCGATAATGGCCGGCTGTTGTGCGGGTTGCAGGACGGACTGCACTGGTTCGATCCCGACACGCGCGCCTTCACCTTCTGGCGGGTGGTCGAGCTGTCGCTACCGGGCAACCGCCTCAACGATGCCTGCACCGATGCGCAGGGCCGCGTGTGGTTCGGGTCGATGGACAATAGCGAGCGCGATGCGAGCGGCTGGTTCTATCGCCTCGATGCCGGACAGATCGACCGGGTCGGGCCGGGGCCGGTGAGCATCACCAACGGGCCTGCAGTCTCGCCGACAGGCGACCGCATCTATTTCACCGACACGATCGGCCGCCGCATCTGGCAGGCCGCGCTCAATGATGACGGGTCGCTCGGCGACGCACGGCCGTATCTGACGTTCACAGGGGACGAGGGCTATCCCGACGGGTCGATCACCGATGTCGAGGGCAATGTCTGGG
>JBHYGP010000004.1:4370-7471 GCA_051858935.1 Sphingomonas sp. | reverse complement strand
CCAGTTGCAGCCGCCGCGTCGCGGGCATCGCCACGCGCCTTGCCTCGCCGACTACAGCCCCCAGACCCCGATGGCGTAGCCCTTCCTCCATGATCGCGAGCAGCTCGTCATCGTCCGCCGCTTCAGCATAGAGGACGCGCTTGGGCGCGAGGCCAGCCTGATACAGGCCCGGGGCGAACAGGTCGCGGCGGCGCACCACCCACAGCACCGGTCCCCAGGCGCGCGCCGCGATTCCCGCCACGAACAGGGTCGCGGCGGCATCGTCGGTCAGGTCGGCGCTTGCCCCCGCCACCTCGTGCAGCGCATCGAGCCGCAACCCGCCATCGGACAGCCGCGCGTCGAGCCGCTGCATGCCAAAGGGCAGCACCGGGCGACGGCGAAAGCCGGTGCCTTCAATGGCACCGAGCGTCTCGCGCAGCTGGTTGATGATCGCGGGATCGGCCATGATCCGACTATAGACTCCGACTCGGGAAATATGTTCCTATTTTGTTCCTGTCGTTCGTCGAGTCAAGCTTGCCAAGCGTGATCCGCGCCGTATCATCCGGCTATCACACCATCTCCCAGGGGAAGTTCATGAAGCCCGTTTCCGGCGCCATTCTGCTCGCCACCGCCTCGCTCCTGTCGATCCTGCCCGCTGCGGCCCAGACGCCGACCGCTGCGCCCGCAGCTGCAACCGTGGACCCCACACCGATGACCGCCCCCTGGCCCGGGCCGTTCGACGGCGTTCCGCAGTGGGACAAGGTGACCCCGGCGATGTTCCCGGCGGCGTTCGAACAGGGCATGGCCGAGGCGCGCGCGGCCTTCGCCAAGGTCCGCGACAATCCCGAAGCGCCGACCTTCGCCAACACGATCGAGGCACCGTCCAAGGTGACGACGTCGCTGGCGCGCATCTTCCCGGTGTGGGGCGTCTACACCAGCAACCTCGCCAGCCCCGAGGTGCAAAAGATCGCGCGCGAATGGAGTCCGAAGCTGTCGGCCTTCTCGACCGAACTCAGCCTCGACCCCAAGATGTTCGCGCGGGTGAAGACGCTCTACGACAAGCGCCAGACGCTCGGCCTCAATGCCCAGCAGATGCGCCTGCTCGAACGCAGCTATCGCGATTATGTGACGTCGGGCGCACTGCTGAACGAAGCGCAGAAGGCGGAGATCAAGCGGATCAACGGCGAACTCTCGGTCGCTTATACCGAATTCAGCCGCCGCGTGCTGGCGGACGAAGAAACCGCGATCATCATCGACAATGAGGCGGACCTCGCGGGCCTGCCCGACAGCTTCAAGGCGAGCCTCGCCGAAGAGGCCAAGGCGCGTGGACAGGCGGGGAAGTGGGCGGTCAAGAATACCCGCTCCTCGATGCAGCCGTTCCTCATGTACGCCACCAACGGGGCGCTGCGCGAGATGGTGTACAACGCCTATATCAATCGCGGCTACAATGGCGGCGCGAACGACACCAATGCGATCATCGCCAACATCCTGAAGCTGCGTCAGGAACGCGCGAAGATCCTCGGCTTCAAGACCCATGCGCATTACCGCATGGACGACACGATGGCGGAAACGCCGGAGAACGCGACCAAGCTGATGATGTCGGTCTGGCCCGCCGCGGTCGCGCGCGTGAAACAGGAAGTCGCCGACATGCAGGCGCTCGCCGATGCCGAGGCCAAGGCCGGCAAGGGGCCGAAGATCAAGATCGAAGGCTGGGACTATCGCTATTATGCGGAGAAGGTCCGCAAGGCGAAGTACGACCTCGATGAGAGCGAGGTGAAGCCGTATCTCGAGCTCAACAACATGGTCAACGCCATGTTCTATGCCGCCGGGCGGCTCTACGACCTCGAGTTCAAGGAAAATACCGGCACGATCCCGGTCTTTCAGGCCGATGTCCGCACGTTCGAGGTCAAGCGCCTGGGCAAGACGATCGGCGTCTTCTACCTCGACAATTTCGCGCGTGCGGGCAAGCGGTCGGGGGCATGGGCGACCAGCTATCGCAGCCGTTCGGGTCTGCGCGGCGACAATATCGTGCTGGCGTCGAACAACAACAACTTCACCAAGGGCGGCGGTGGTGAGCCGACGCTGATCAGCATCGACGACGCCTCGACCTTGTTCCACGAATTCGGCCATGCGCTGCACAGCCTGTTGGGACAGGTCTATTATCCCGGCCTTGCCGGCACGCCGCGCGACTTCGTCGAATATCCCAGCCAGGTGAACGAAAACTGGCTGCTGACCCCCGACGTGCTCAACCGCTTCGCCAAGCATTACAAGACCGGCGAGGTGATTCCGGCGGCATTGGTCGAGAAGATCGAGAAGGCGTCGACCTTCAACCAGGGCTTCGACACGGTGGAGTATCTCTCATCCGCCATTGTGGACATGCAACTCCACAATCGCGACACCCCGGTGACCGATCCCGACGCGTTCGAACGCGACACGCTCGCTTCTTTGGACATGCCGCGCGAGATCGTGATGCGGCACCGCCTGCCCCAATTCAACCACCTCTTCTCCTCCGACGCCTATTCGGCGGGCTATTATTCCTACCTCTGGTCGGAGACGATGGACGCCGACACCTGGGCCGCGTTCGAGGGCGCGGGGAACGTCTGGGACAAGGCCACGGCGGACAAGTTCCGTACTATCCTATTGGAAACAGGCAACGAAACCGACCGCAAGGAAGCCTATAAGGCGTTCCGCGGCCGCGACCCGGACGTCAACGCGCTGTTCAAGCGCCGCGGTTTCCCGACCGGAAACTGACTTGAAAGCGCCGCCGGGTCACTCCGGCGGCGTTATTTCCCAATCGATCGGCTTGAACGACCCGTTATTGGACTGCAGCGCCGAACAGGCGGTCAGCCCGATCACCAGATCCTCCATCGCGCGAAACACGATCCGGTCCCCCGCTTTGCTCAGCGGCGGATCGACGCGCAGTTCGCCCGTGACGCCATCGACCGGTACGTTCATGAAACAGTTGAACGCGGTCGGGATCATGTCCTCCTTGACGCCATAAGGCGCGAGCGCGGCGGCGAGGTTGCCGAAGCAGCCGCGATGCGGATCGGTGTCGCCATAAATGATGCGGAAGGTATCTTTCGAGCACGGCGTCAGCAGGAAATCATGCCGCCCGACATCGT
>JBHYGP010000004.1:0-4360 GCA_051858935.1 Sphingomonas sp. | reverse complement strand
GCGACGATCTCGAGCAGCACATTGCTGCGGTTCGAATGGAGTTTATCGCCCATCGTCAGATAGATGCGGTTGGCATAATCCAGCGTCCGGCCCGAGGAGATCACCTCGCCGATATCGTCCTTGCGATAGGCGAGCAGGTCGGCGACCTGTTCGCCGGTCGGGTCGGTGACGGTCAGCAGCGCGCCCTTGGGCAGCTCGAACGCGACGCCCGAGCGCGGTTCGATCCTATGCGACATGCTGGTCGCCCCCGCGTCCGCGGAACGGGCAGCGCCACTCGGGATCGACCACCCGCCCGCTATATTGGCGCGCCTCCGAAATCGTGCCGTGCCGCGCCAGCATCGGATTGGGCGCGCCGGCCAGCGCGACATCGCGTGCGACGATCGAGTCGCGCAGTTTCTTGTAGCGGCCCTGCGCGCGCAGCTGCTCGAACTGGTCGTGCAGGTTGAACACCAATGCAGGCCGCTCGAACCGCCGCGCCGGACGGCTGGCCTGCGGGTGGAGACCGACGACGAAGAACGCCTCGCCGCCGAAGCTTAGCGAAAAATGCGGGTCATCGGGATCATGGCTGACGCGCGGATCGGGGCGCTGTCCCAGCCATTCGTCCTTATCGGTCAGCGACTGCAGCCGCGCCCACAGATTCGCTTCGAACGCCGGTTCGTCGAGCGCGCGGTCCTGTTCGAACAACACCACGAGCGACTGGAACAACTCGGGCTCGGCGCGATAGCTTGTGGCGAGATCATGGAGGTTGGGCAGGATGCGCAGATCGTCCCAACCCGAACCGATATCCTTGCTCACTACGAACCGCATGCGGTCTCGGCTCAGTGCCGACTTGGCGCCGACACAGGGAAATTCGGGTGACTTGACGAACGCACGGAAGCGCTCCGCCAGCGGATGCGCGGAATCGTTACAGGGTTTAAGCATGACCGCCCAACGCGCGGCGCGCAAAGTTGTTCACGTGAAAAGGGCCGGCTTCCCTTCGGAAGCCGGCCCCAATTCACGCGATCATGCACCGCTGCTTAGCGGCGGCAATAGCCCGGACGGTCCGACCGGTCGATCTCGCGGCCGGCCAGTGCACCGACGACGCCGCCCAGGATCGTACCGAGGGTGCGGTCGCCGCGACCGGCGATCGCATTGCCGGCAAGACCACCGGCAATCGCGCCGACGATCGTGCCGCCGTCGCCATCACGGCACTTTTCGGCCGCGCGCGAACGGTACTGATAGCGGCGGTCGCTCCGGCGATATTCGCGATAGCCATCGCGCTGATAGCCGCGGCCGTCGCGATAGCCGTCACGCTGATAGTTGCGGCCGTCGCGATATTCATAACGGCTCTGCGCCGCAGCTTCGGTCGCGGGGACCAAAGCGGTGCCAGTCATCGCCAGCGCGGCACCGATCAGGGAAAGCTTCTTGAACATGTCGGGTCTCCTTGTTCGTGAATTTGTTGAACAAGGGATTCGCACAGTCGTGTTGAGTGCTGCCTGAATGCGACCGTTATCCGCGGTTCAGGGTCGTTGCGATGTGATGAAAGGGGGTGCCGGTGCGCCCGGAGCGCCCAAGGGGGGAGTGCCCTGGTCCCGGTACGCAACACGGGAAATCGGGCAGGGCGTTCGGATCGCACCGGCATGTCGGGCAGGTCCGCGAAATACGCCGCGGAACAGCTTGGCTGTCGTTTAGCTGAACAAGAGCCAACCGTGGCTGAACAGCGTCGTTATCTGAGGTTCAGCTTTGCGGCGCGATTGCGGCCGTTATGAAGGGGACGATGCGTATCCTCCTGTCCATCCTCTTGCTGCTGCTGTTCTTGCCGGATTGGTCGGGTGAGGCGCGGCTGCCGCTGTTACCGCGTGACGCAGCGATCCGCGCCACGCCGGTGGCGCTCGATTCGAACAATCCTGAGTTGAACAAGATCGGTCAGCTGACCCTTCTGGGCGGGGTGGCGCTCGATGGGCCTGGAGCAGCCTTTGGCGGTTTCTCCGCAATCGCTGTGGACGGCGAACGCTTCACCCTTCTCAGCGACGGCGGCAACATCGTGTCGTTCACGATGGACGGCGACTGGACGCCCCGCGCGGTGCGGTTCGCCGAGCTTCCCGCCGGTCCCGGGCGCGGCTGGCGCAAGCAGGATCGCGACAGCGAATCGCTGACCAGCGACCCCGCGACCGGGCAGCTATGGGTGGGATTCGAGCGCGCGAACGAAATCTGGCGCTACGACTCCGGCTTCGGGCGAGGGCTGGCGCACGCGGGACCACCGGTAATGGCCAAATGGTCGAGCAACGGCGGCGCCGAGGCGATGGTCCGGCTGCGCGACGGACGCTTCGTCGTGCTGGCAGAGGATCATCGGGGCAGCGTGAAGGGGACGGTGCGCGGTATCGTGTTTCGCGGCGATCCGGTGGAGGCGCCGCGCCGCGGCTTTGCCTTCAGCTATCGCGCGCCCAAGGGGTTCAAGCCGACGGACATGGCGGAGCTTCCCGACGGACGGATCGCGATCCTCAACCGCCGCTTCGCATTCCCGCTCTCGTTCACCGCAGCGCTGACGATCGTCCCGCGTAGCGCGATCCGGTCCGGGGCGGTGGTCGCGGGTAAGGAAGTCGCGCGATTCGAAGGATCGGTGCTGCACGACAATTTCGAGGCGTTGGCTGCGGTGCGTGAGGACAAAGACACGATCCTGTGGATCGCATCGGACGACAATCAGTTGTTCCTGCAGCGCTCGTTGCTGCTCAAGTTCCGGCTGGAAAAGTGAGCGGGCCGGTGCCGCAATCCACAAGAACGCCGAACGGCCCGCGTCCCATAAGGGAGCGGGCCGGTCGTTGACTGCGAACCCCGAAGGGGGTCAGGCCGCGGCAGTCGCCTTCTTCGCGATCTCGCGCTTCAGGCGGCGTGCGCGCAGCGACAGCTTGTCGTCGCCGGTCTTCATCAGCCAGTTGTCGAGACCACCGTTGTGCTCGACCGAGCGCAGGCCGTGGGTCGAGACGCGCAGGCGCACCGAACGCTCAAGCGACTCCGACATCAGCGTCACATTCTGCAGGTTGGGCAGAAAGGTACGCTTGGTCTTGTTGTTGGCGTGGGAAACATTGTGACCCACCTGCCGGCCCTTGCCGGTCAGCTCGCAAATGCGCGACATCGAATCGTTCCTAGGTTTCAGCCTGTCCAGCGGCGCTGGGAAAGAGCGGCCCGATAACGGGACAGCGCGATTTCGTCAACCGTGCATCGCCCTGTATCGCACCGTGCGTGCAACCCCTATGGTCAACGATGCGTTATTTCGCAAACGATTCGAACAGGGAGATCGGACTCGATGCGTGGACTTCTTGCAATTCTCGGCCTCGCGGCCGTTGTGGTCGTGGTGCTTATGTCGCTCGGCATGCTCAGCATCAACATGCAGTCGGGCTCGCTCCCGACAATCAAGTTCGAAGGCGGCAAAGTACCGACCGTCGCGGCCGATGTCGGCGATGTCGGCATGGGCACCACCAACAAGACGATCCAGGTGCCGACCATCACCATGGAAAACAAGACCATCCAGGTTCCGGTGGTCGAGGTCGAAAAGGCCAAGGAAGCGCCGGCCGCCGAGGCCAAATAAGCGATTCCGCCGGTGTCAGGCTGACCGCAACTGGCGGGTGACCGCCAGTTGCGGCATAGCTGCGGCATGTTCCCGCTGCCCGAACCCATGCGCGCCGCACTCGACGCCGCCCGTGCCGCCGCCGAGACGAGCGAAGTGCCGGTCGGCGCGGTGGTGATGCAGGGCGATCGCGTGGTGGCGGTTGCGGCCAACGCACCTCGCACGCTGCACGACCCGACCGCGCATGCCGAGATTCTGGCGATTCGCGCCGCCGCGCAGGCGCTGGGCCGCGACCGGCTTGAAGATTGCGACCTGTGGGTGACGCTTGAGCCCTGCGCCATGTGCGCCGGGGCGATCGCCCATGCCCGCATTGCGCGGCTCTACTACGCCGCCAGCGATCCGAAAGGCGGCGCGGTTGAACACGGCCCGCGCTACTTCGGCCAGCCTACGTGCCATCACCATCCTGAAGTCTACCCCGGCATCGGGGAGGGCGAGGCGGCGATGCTGTTGCGGGACTTCTTTGCCGCGCGGCGGTAGCCCGAACCATCTGACAGAAATGGTTATTCCCTCTGCCAAGCGGTTGCCGCTAGAGCGACGCCATGCTCGGTCGGACGATAGCGTTATCCTTGATTGTCGCGTTTGGCCCGACAGTGTCGGCGCATGCTGCGGAACGCTGGTCCGCCCGGTCGATCCTGCGCGGCGCGGAACTGCGCGACGCCTATCCGGCCGCGCTTGAAACACTCAAACGCAGCCTTGCCGAGTGCGAAACAGGTCACCCACAGGACGATCGTTGTCTCGACCTCATGCTGGCTATCG
>JBHYGP010000003.1:7285-7508 GCA_051858935.1 Sphingomonas sp. | reverse complement strand
CGCGTCAAGGCGCTGCGCGATACGATGCGCCAGGGCGGCATTTCGGACGATGTGCCAATCATCATGGCCGGCGGGGTCTGGTATCTGCGCGACTGGAACGACTGGATCGACAATCCCGAGCTCGGCCAGATCGTCTTTCAGTTCGGTACCCGCCCGCTGCTGACGCAGGAAAGCCCGATCCCGCAGGGGTGGAAATCCAAGCTGATGGAGATCGAGGAGGGCG
>JBHYGP010000003.1:0-7275 GCA_051858935.1 Sphingomonas sp. | reverse complement strand
GACCGGTTTCTATTCCTCGGCGGTAAAGAACCCGTTCCTGCGCAATCTTGAGGCGCGGTCGGAACGCCAGATCCCCTATTCGACCGAGCAGGCGGGCGACCACACCTTCCAGCTCGACGCCGGGGTGAAGGGCAAGAATTTCTGGGTCACCCGCAACGACCTGCTGCGTGCCCGCGAATGGGTTGGCCTCGGCTTCACCAACGCGCTCAAGACGCCCGACAACACCCTCGTCTTTGTGACGCAGGAGGAGCAGGGGATCATCCGCAAGGATCAGAAGGATTGCATGGGCTGTTTGAGCCAGTGCAGTTTTTCGAGCTGGGCGGATAGCGAGACCAACTCGACCGGCCGCCTCGCCGACCCGCGCAGCTTCTGCATCCAGAAGACGCTGCAGGACATCGCGCATGGCGGCCCGACCGACCAGAATCTGATGTTCGCCGGCCACGCCGCGTATAATTTCAAGCGCGACCCCTTTTATTCCAACGGTTTCGTGCCGACGGTGAAACAGCTGGTCGACCGCATCCTGACCGGGGACTGAGGCGCCGGGGGGGGGTAGCTTTGCCGCATTCAAGCATCGCTTGTTCGCACCGGCGGCATCGCTTCCTATAATTCCGGTATGAAGCGCGCACTGATTGTCCGTCACGTCCCGTTCGAGGGCATTGCCGGGTTCCGCGAACCCGTCGAGGCCGCCGGATATGAACTCGGACGAATCGATGTTGCCGATCCCGAATTTGTGCGGACCGATTTCAACGCTCCCGACTTGCTGATCCTGATGGGCGGGCCGATGGGGGTGTATGAGCGCGACGAACATCCCTGGATCGACTGCGAGATCGACCGGCTGGCCAGCCGCATTTCACTGGGCCTACCGACCTTGGGGGTGTGCCTGGGTGCCCAGATGATCGCCGCGGCGATGGGCGAACGGGTCCATGCCGGGCCGGTCAAGGAAGTCGGTTTCGCCCCGGTGGCGCTGCACGACATCGCCGCCGATTCGCCGCTGCGCCACGTCGCCGATGTGCCCGTGCTGCACTGGCATGGCGACACGTTTCCGCTGCCGTCCGGGGCGGACCTGCTCGCCTCGACCGACGCCTATCATCACCAGGCGTTCCGCCGCGGCCCGGAAATTCTGGCGCTGCAATTCCACGCCGAAATGGGCCAGGATCCGCGCTTCGAACAGTGGCTCGACGGATCGGACGATTATGTCGCCGAGGCTGGCCTGACCATCGCCGAACTGCGCGCCCAGCACGACCGCCACGGCCGCGAAGCCGTGACGGCCGGGCGGGCTATGATCGCCGAGTGGCTGAGCGGCCTCTAGCCGATCTGCCGCTTGATCGCGCTGTCGGTGGTCTTGCCATAAGGCGGCTTGAGCCCGCCGAGCTTGGCGACGTCCAGCTTCGACTGTTTGAACACGGACTTGGCATGGCTGAAGGTGCGGAAGCCCGGCTCGCCATGATAGGCGCCCATGCCCGACGGCCCGATCCCGCCGAACGGAAGCTCCTCCATCGAGACATGGAAGATCGTGTCGTCGAGGCTCACCCCGCCCGAGATCGTCCGGTCGAGCACTCGCCGACGTTCTGCTTGATCGCTCCCAAAATAGTAGAGGGCGAGCGGGCGGTCGCGGCGGTTCACCTCGGCGATCGCGCCGTCGATGCTGTCATATTTCCGCACCGGCAGGATCGGACCGAAAATCTCTTCCTGCATCACGATCATGTCGTCGGTCGGATTGCGCACGATGTGTAGCGGGAGCTTGCGGCTGTTCGACGCGGCGAATTCCTCGTTCGCCGGATTGACCTCGATCACCTCCGCGCCCTTTTCGCGCGCGTCGGCGATAGCGGCGGTCAGGCGGGCATAGTGCCGGTCGTTCACGATCGACGTATAGTCCGGGTTGGACAGCAATGTCGGGTACATGGCGGACGCCGCCGCAACGATGCCATCGACCGCCGCCGCCTCCTGCTCCGCCGCGACCATCAGATAGTCGGGCGCGATGCAGATCTGTCCGGCGTTGAGCATCTTGCCCATCGCCACCCGCTCGGTCGCCTGCGCCAGATTGGCGGAGCGGCCAAGGATCGCGGGCGACTTGCCGCCCAGTTCCAGCGTCACCGGGGTCAGATTGTCCGCAGCGGCGTGGAGGATATGGCGCCCGACTGCGGTCGCGCCGGTGAAGATCAGATGGTCGAAGGGCAGCGACGCAAACGCCTTGCCGACATCGGGCCCGCCGCTGACGAACGCCAGTTCGGTCGGGTCGAAATAGCGCGGTGCCAGTTCCTCGAACAACGCGGCGGTGACCGGGGTGAACTCGCTCGTCTTCACCATCGCGCGGTTACCGGCGGCGAACACCCCGGCGAGCGGGCTCATCACCAGATTGACCGGGAAATTCCACGGCGAGATGATTCCGACGACGCCCTTGGGCTGATATTCGACCCATGCCTTTGCGCCGAGCAGGCCGAGCGGGAACATCACCGGCTTCTTCTCGCGCCGCGCCCAGCGGTCGAGCGACTTGCGCGCATGATCGAGCGGGGACACTGATGCCGCGATGTCGGTGATCATCGACTGCTGGCGGCTGCGATGGCCGAAATCCTCGCTCAGCGCGTCGCAGAAGCGGGCGGCATTGTCGCGCACCATCGCCGCCGCGCGCTTGAGGCGATCCTTGCGCACGTCCAGCCGGACCGGCAGCTCCGCCATGAACGCCGCCCGCTGGGCCTCGAGAAGATCGCGCATCGTTACACTCCAACCGAATAGAGCCACGCCGGGAATGCGGCGATGGCGAGCAATGTGCCGAGTGGAAGGCGGCTCGTCATCCCGATTTCGCGCCCCGACAATTTCATCGCCAATGCGACGGCGAGTCCGGTGACGCTTGCGCCGAGTAGTACGGGGGCGAGCATCGATGCACCCAGCCACAGGCCGATCGCCCCGAACAGCTTGGGATCGCCCCCGCCCAGCCCCTCGCGTCCGCGCACATGGCGATAGGTGAAGGCGACGAGGTAGAGGAGGCCGAAGCCGATCACCGCCCCGAGCACGCGATCGACCCAGCCGGGCTGGAAGAAGATGCCGTCGATGAGACCCGCTATCGCAAGCGCGGCGGTCAGGACATTGGGCAGCCAGAAGGCCGCGAGGTCGAGCGCGGCGAGCGCCAGAAGAAGCCAGCCGAATACCGCTCCCGCAACGCCTTCCCAACCCGGCGCGACCAGCCCTGCGGCGACGCCGATCGCGAGGCCCGCCATTTCGGTGGCGGGGTGGGCGAGGTGGATCGAGTTGCCGCACGCACGACAGCGACCGCGCTGAAAGACATAGCTGATGACCGGGATCAACTCGTGCGCCGCAAGCGCCTTGTGGCACCCATCGCATGCCGACCGCCCCCGCATCGCGCTGCGCCCCTGCGGCCAGCGGATCGCGAGGGTCGCGATGAAGCTGCCAAACACCGCGCCAAGGATGCCGAGCAGGATCGGCCAATAGAATTCAGGCATCGTGACCTCCAATTCCTCCCCGGAACGGGGAGGGGGACCGCGCCCACAGGGCGTGGTGGAGGGGGCCCGTGGCAGCGGACTCCATTGCCTCGGTCCCCCTCCACCATCGCTGCGCGATGGTCCCCCTCCCCGTGCCGGGGAGGATTTTCAGCAGGTCAGCCATCGACTGGCTTCTTGCGGATCAGGTAGCGATAGACGCCGAAGATATTGATCCCGAACAGCACCAGATTTTGCGACAGCAGCGCTTCTTCGCCGTCGATCATCGCGCCTGTGATCCACGCGATGCTCGACGCGACGAACAGCGCAAAGCCCCATCCGGTCACGCGGCGGCCATTATCGAGGCTGACCATGAACGCCGCGACGATGCCGCTGATCGAAGCGAACCATTTGAGCATGTCGAGCAGTTCCATCGTCGCTCCCTTTTGCATTTGTGGGGGCGCAAGCCTAGATCGCCCGCAATGCAAACTCCCGGAGAGGCCAACATGTCCACCGACCCTGTCGTCATCGTTTCCTACGCCCGCACGCCGATGGGCAGCATGCAGGGCGCGCTGGCCGATGTGACCGCGACCGAGCTGGGCGCGACTGCGGTCGGGGCGGCGGTCGAGCGCGCGGGGCTGAAGGGCGAGGCGATCGAGCGCATCTATATGGGCTGCGTGCTGCCCGCTGGCCTGGGCCAGGCGCCTGCGCGCCAGGCGGCGATCCGCGCGGGCCTTCCGCAGCATATCGAGGCGACGACGGTCAACAAGATGTGCGGATCGGGGATGCAGGCCGCGATCATGGCGTCGGACGCACTGGCGGCGGGATCGGCCGACCTGATCATCGCGGGCGGGCTGGAGAGCATGACCAACGCGCCCTATCTGTCGCTCAAGCACCGCAACGGCGCGCGGATCGGGCATGACCGGCTGTTCGATCACATGTTCCTCGATGGCCTCGAGGATGCCTATGAGCCCGGCCGCGCGATGGGTACCTATGCCGAGGAGATCGCGACCGAATATCAGTTCACGCGGGAGGCGCAGGACGACTATGCCATCGCCAGCCTGACCCGCGCGCAACAGGCGCAGCGCTCCGGCGCGTTCGACCGGGAGATCGTGCCCGTCGAGGTCAAGACCCGCAAGGGCGTGGTCACCGTCGCGCTGGACGAGCAGCCGTCCAAGGGCGATCCCGCCAAGATCCCGACGCTCAAGCCCGCCTTCGCCAAGGACGGCACCGTCACCGCCGCCAACGCATCGTCCATCTCCGACGGCGCGGCGGCATTGGTGATGACCCGCGCGTCGGTCGCCGAACGGCTGGGCCTGACCCCGGTCGCGCGGCTGGTGGCGCATGCTGGGCACGCCCATGCCCCCGCGCGATTCACCACT
This sequence comes from Sphingomonas sp., assembly GCA_051858935.1. Taxonomy (GTDB): domain Bacteria; phylum Pseudomonadota; class Alphaproteobacteria; order Sphingomonadales; family Sphingomonadaceae; genus Sphingomonas. Next base: position 2,459 of record JBHYGP010000003.1, on the reverse strand, counting down.
GCCCCGGTCAATGCGATGCAGAAGGCGCTGGCCAAGGCGGGCTGGGGCGTCGGCGACGTCGATCTTTTCGAGGTCAACGAGGCATTCGCGGTGGTTGCGATGATCGCGATGCGCGACTTGTCGATCCCGCACGACGTGCTCAACATCAATGGCGGCGCGTGCGCGATGGGCCATCCGATCGGGGCAAGCGGCGCGCGGATCATGGCGACGCTGATCGCCGCGCTCCAGAACAACGGCCAGCGGCGCGGCATGGCCTCGCTGTGCATCGGCGGGGGCGAGGCGACCGCAGTGGCGCTGGAACTGATCGACTAGACGGCGCGCCGCTCAGTCAAGGTTGCGGCACCGCGCGCCTGATTTAGCATGGCCAGCGCACCTGCCTGATCGACCGGGCGTCCCAGCAGATAGCCCTGTCCCTCGGCGCAGCCGATCTCCTTCAAGATGGCCAGCGCGCCCTCGCTCTCGATCCCTTCGGCGACGACGGTCAGACCGAGGTTGAAGGCGAGGTGGACCATCGACACGGCCATGCGGTGGGCCTCGGCATTATGCTCGATCCCGGTGATGAAGGATCGGTCGATCTTTACATTGTCGAACGGCAGGATGCGCAGATGCTGGATCGACGAATAGCCGGTTCCGAAATCGTCCAGTGCGAGCAGGACGCCCTGATTTTTCAGGCTCTCGACCACGGACTTGGCATGATCCGGTTCGGCGATCAGCGCGTTCTCGGTGATTTCCAACTTCAGGCGGCGCGGCGGTAGCCCGGCATTGGTCAGCACCCCCAGAATCTTTTCGCTGAGCCAGCGATCCTTGAGCTGGGTCGGCGACACGTTGATCGACAGGGTCAGGTCCTGGCCCCAGGCGGTCGCATCTCGACACGCCTGTTCGAGCAGGTTGAGCATGAGGTCGCCGACCAGCCCGCATTCCTCGGCAATCGGAATGAATTCGCACGGTCCGATCTCGCTGCCATCGTCACGGTCCCACCGCGCGAGCATTTCGAAGCCGGTGATCTGCTCGGTCAACAGATGGACGATCGGCTGGTAATGCGGGCGGAAGGCACCGCGTGCGAGATCGCGACGAAACTCCTGCTCCAGCACGGATCGACGGACGATCTCTGCGTCCATGGCGGCTTCGAACAGGCGAAATTGCGACCGCCCGCACGCCTTGGCCTGATACAGCGCGATGTCCGCGCGCCGCATCAGCGTTTCGCTGTCGGTTGCATCGCGCGGATAGAGCGAGATGCCGATGCTGCCGCCGATATGATGGACCAGCCCGTCGATGTTGAACGGCGCTGCGAGCACATCCACGATCTGCTTCGCGACCGATACGGGCAGGGTGATGTCGGGACGGTCGAGGTCGAGCGTGATCGCAAATTCGTCGCCGCCCAGTCGGTACGCCGTTCCTCGACCATCGACGATGTCGGTCAGGCACGTGGCGACGCGCTGGAGCAGCCCGTCGCCTGCAAGATGCCCATGGACGTCATTCACCGCCTTGAAGTGATCGAGGTCGAGCACCAGCAGCGCCACCCCGCGCTCCGGGGCAAGGAACCGCAGTCCGGCGAGATGCTCGCTCAGCGCGCGGCGGTTGGGCAATTCGGTCAGCACGTCGCGATAGGCGAGTTGCTGCGCCCGGCGCTCCGCGGATTGCGCGCGCGCCTGTTCGACGAGCATGTCCGAGCGTGAATTGAGCACTTCGATATAGCCGCGGTGATAGCTCGACAACATTCCTGCGATCAGCGCCGCGACCATGATGAAGTTCGCCCCGATCCCGACCATATACCAGTCGTTGGACAGGAGCAGCCGGATCGTGACCGGTGCCGCGCCGAGCATCAGGACGAGGCGGGCCGCTGCGGGCAGCGTTTGCAAACAATAGCAGCAGCCGATCGCGCCGACGAAGATATAGAGCGCGATCGCAAAGGTCTGCGTGGGGTTGGCGAAATCCATCAGGATCAGGCCCCACCCGCCAAAGGCCGCGCTGAGAATCGCCGCGAACAGCGTCGTCGCGCGCAGATAGCGGCGGATATTTGCGACCTCCGCGATCTCGCCGCGCCGCTTGAGCCAGACGAGTGCGCGCCCGATCGCCATCAGCGAGAGCAGGGCGGGCGCGCCGACGCTCAGCGCCAGCGGCACCTTCTCGAACGTCGCAAAGGCAAGGAACGCGGCATCGACGATCATCAGCGCGTACATCAGCGGGATCTGGCTGCGCAGCGCACGATATTGCGCTGTCACCAACTCGCGCGACCCGCCGATGGCCCAAAATCTCTTGATGGTGCGAGAGAACGTCATTCGGCGGCCCGTTTTGCCCTGATGCTCGCCTCGGGCCTGCCGACGACCCGCTGCTGCGACAGCGGGACGGTTTCAGGTGGCGACGAAGTTCTTAAATTTAGCGCGGAATTTGCGATCGGGGACGGCGTGATGACAAATTTCGTGCAACGGGATCTGAATAGCGCAGGACCCGGAACGGAC
>JBHYGP010000002.1:0-19711 GCA_051858935.1 Sphingomonas sp. | reverse complement strand
TGGAGAGCGAGCGCAGCGTCTGGCAGGAGCGTGCCGACCGGATGCGCCGGACCATTGAGGAGGCGGCATGGCGCCCCGACACCAACCGCATGTCCGCGACCTTCAGCGGCGACGATCTGGACGCCAGCCTGATCCAGCTGCTCGATATGCGCTTCATGTCACCAGATGACGAAAAGTTCAGGGGAACGCTTGCTGCAGTCGAGCAAGGGTTGCGGCGTGGTAGTCATATGTTAAGATACGCAACTGAGGATGATTTCGGCCTACCCGAAACCGCCTTCAATGTCTGCACATTCTGGCTGATCGAAGCATTGCACTTCACCGGTCGGGATCAGGATGCACGACAATTGTTCCAGGAGATGCTAGAAAGGCGCACCGCCGCCGGCCTTCTGTCCGAGGACATTGATCCTGTGACTGGCGAACTATGGGGGAACTATCCCCAGACCTACTCGCTTGTCGGCATGATTAACTGCGCCGTCCTGTTGAGCAAACCGTGGAGCGCCATCCGATGAGCCGCCTGATCATTATCTCCAACCGCGTCTCCGCGCCGAAGGACTCGCACGCTGGCGCACAGGGCGGGCTCGCCGTCGCGCTGCAGGCCGCGATCCGTGAGTTTGGCGGCATCTGGTTCGGCTGGTCGGGCGAGACGGTCGAGGAATTCACCGGCCAGATCAACTTCCAGCGCGCGCAGGGCGTGACCACCGCGACCGTCGATCTCGAGCCGCAGGATATCGAGGAATATTATAACGGCTACGCCAACCGCACGCTGTGGCCGCTGTTCCACTATCGCATCGACCTGGCCGAATATGAGCGCGGCTTTGCCGGGGGCTATAAACGGGTCAACGACCGGTTCGCCGACACGTTGCGCCCACTGGTCGAGAGCGAGGACATTTTGTGGGTGCAGGATTACCACATGTTCCCGCTCGGCCAGTGTTTGCGCGACCGCGGCGTCAAGAATCGCATCGGATTCTTCCTGCATATCCCCTGGCCGCCCCGCCGCCTGCTCGCGACCATGCCCGAGGCGCAGGAACTGGTGCGGACGATGTTTGCCTATGACCTGGTCGGGTTCCATACGCAGGAGTGGCTGGAATCGTTCCGCGACTATGCGACCTACGAGCTGGGTGCGACGGTCGAGGGTGACACCTTGCTGCTCGATGGCCGCCGTCTGCGCGCGATCGTCGCGCCGATCGGGATCGACTGCAAGGAGTTCGTCGAGGGTGCCGCGAGCCCCGCGGCCAAGATGGCGTATCGCCGGATGCGCGACAGCGCGGTCGGGCGTGACATGATCGTCGGGGTCGATCGGCTCGATTACTCCAAGGGGCTGGAGGAGCGCTTCGCCGGATACGAGCGCTTCCTCGCCGAGCATCCCGAGGAGCGCAAAGAGGTGTTCCTGCTCCAGATCGCGCCGCCCTCGCGCGGGGCGGTGGAGAGCTACAAGAAAATCCGTACCGCGCTGGAGGGGCTGTCGGGGCAGATCAACGGCGCCTATGCCGACACCGACTGGGTGCCGATCCGCTACGTCAACCAGGGCTATCCGCGCGACGTGCTGGCGGGCATCTATCGCGCGGCGCGGATCGGGCTGGTGACGCCGTTGCGCGACGGGATGAACCTGGTCGCGAAGGAATATGTCGCGGCGCAGGACCCGGAGGATCCCGGCGTGCTGATCCTGTCGCGCTTTGCAGGCGCAGCGGCGCAGCTCAAGGATGCGGTGCTGGTCAATCCCTACAGCGCCGACGAGGTGTCGGATGCGATCATGCAGGCGCTGCGCATGGAGCTGGGCGAGCGCAAGCGGCGCTGGCGGTCGATGATGGACAATGTCGAGGCGGAGGATGTCGTGTGGTGGCGCGGGCTGTTCACCGACGCGCTGATGGGCAAGGAGGCGCCTGCGTCGATCCCTGCCGACAATGACGTTGCCGCCGCCTAAGCGGTAAAGATCGCGCCGTCGCGGACGTCGAGCGGCCAGGGGGTGAGTGCTGCGCCGGCGCACGGACCGCCGAGGCAGGCGCCATCCGCGATGCGGAACAGGGCGCCGTGCCAGCTGCACTGGATCATCTGTTTGTCGCCGGTGAGATAGGCATCGAGCTGCTGCGCGAGCGGCAGGCCCATATGCGGACAGCGATCGACATAGCCTGCGACAGCATCGCCGCTGCGCACCGCGAAGCCGTGGAAGCGACCTGCCTTCATCTCCAGCACGAAGTTACGCGCGGCACCGTCGGCGATCAGGTCGAGCGGGCCGAGCCGGACGCCGGGTGGGGTGGAGGTGAGGCGTTCGCTCACCCGGGCAGCTTCGCCTTCGGGAAGCCCGCCCATGCCGCGTCATAGTCCGGCTGCGCCGTCGCCATCGCATGCGCGGTCGGGCGATAGGGCCAGCAGGTCTCGACCATGAATGCCATCGTGCCGTCGATCTTGTGCGGCTTGAGGTCGGCGTTGCTCGCGCCTTCCCAGCTCGCGACATCGGGGCCGTGGCCGGCCATCAGATTGTGCAGTGACAGCCCGCCGGGGACGAAGCCGTCGGCTTTGGCGTCATAGGCGCCGTGGATCAGGCCCATCGCCTCGCTCATCACATTGCGGTGGAACCAGGGCGGGCGGAACGTGTCTTCGGCGACCATCCAGCGCGGCGGGAAGATCACGAAATCGGCGTTCGCGCGCCCCGGCACGTCGCTGGGCGAGGTCAGCACGGTGAAGATCGACGGATCGGGATGGTCGAAGCTGACCGTGTTCATCGTGTTGAACCGCGCCAGGTCATAGCGCCACGGCGCGAGATTGCCGTGCCAGGCGACCACATCGAGCGGGCTATGGTCGATCGTCGTGGTCCACAGCTGGCCGAGCGACTTCTGGACGACCTCGAACGTCTCGTCGCGATCCTCATACCACGCCGCCGGGGTCTCGAAATCGCGCGGATTGGCGAGGCCGTTGGCGCCGATTGGGCCGAGATCGGGCAGCCGGAACAGCGCGCCGTAATTCTCCGCGACATAGCCGCGCGCTTCGCCATCCGGCAGTAGTGCGCGGAAGCGCACGCCGCGCGGGATTAGCGTAATCTGGCCGGGGGCGATGTCGATCCGTCCCAGCTCGGTCAGCAGCGTCAGCCGCCCGCCCTGCGGTATGAATAGCAGCTCGCCATCGGCGTCGAAGAACACGCGGCGGTCCATATCGGCGTTCGCCGCATAGACATGCACCGCGACACCCTCGAGATCCTCGGGCGCGCGGTTGACCAGCATCGTGGTCATGCCGTCGATCAGGTCGGTGCCCGGCGCAGGATCGGCGATCGGTCCCCAGCGCAACCGGTTGGGCGCGAGCGGGGCTGCGTCGGGCTGCGGCACGAAGCGCGTGGCAGCGGTGTAAGGCGTGAACGGCGGATGCTCGGCGCTTGGGCGCATGCGGTAGAGCCAGCTGCGGCGATTCTCGTGCCGCGGCGCGGTGAAGGCGGTGCCGGAAAGCTGCTCGGCATAGAGGCCATAAGCCGGGCGCTGCGGCGAATTGCGCCCGATCGGGAGTGCGCCCGCGACCGCCTCGGTCGAGACGTGATTGCCGAAACCCGGGAAATAGTCGGTCATGGATCAGACCCTAAAGCGCGCTCTGGCGAGTAGTCGGATGAGGGGGCGGTCTTGGCCGCCTCCCTCATCCTCCTGCGTTCCTTCCCCCTTCGGAAGGTTGAGGCCGGTTTCCCCGGCTCTCCTCTCCAACCTCGTTATGCGTCGACCTTGATCACCCCTCTACGGATTTGATCGAGTTCAATCGACTCAAAAAGTGCCTGGAAGTTGCCGTTGCCGAATCCTTCATTGCCCTTGCGCTGAATGATCTCGAAAAAGATCGGGCCGAACATGTTTTCGGTGAAGATTTGCAACAGGATGCCCTCGTCGCCGACATTGCCGTCGATCAGGATGCGGTTCTTGCGCAGCCGCTCCAGGTCCTCGCCATGGCCGGGGACGCGCTTGTCGACCAGTTCGTAATAGGTCTCGATCGTGTCCTGCAGCTTGACACCGCGCGCGCGCAGTCGTTCGACCGTGTCGAAAATGTCCGGGGTGGTCAGCGCGAGATGCTGGATGCCCTCGCCCTTATACTCGCGGATGAACTCCTCGATCTGGCTCTTGTCGTCCTGGCTTTCGTTCAGCGGGATGCGGATCGCCTTGTCGGGGGCGATCATCGCCTGGCTGAACAGGCCGGTCGCCTGGCCCTTGATGTCGAAATATTTCTGTTCCTCAAAGCCGAACAGCGTCTTGTAGAACTCCGACCACACCCGCATCTGGCCGCGCCGGACATTGTGGGTGAGGTGGTCGAGGAGATCGAGCCCGACATTGTTTTCCGCCTCAGCCTTCTCCCAGCCGGGGATCTCTTCCCAATCGGCGTAGAGGTCGGTGCCGTCCTGGATGAAGTAGAGGTACGAGCCGCCGATGCCGATGATGCAGGTGTCGTCTTCGGCGGTGCGCTCCGCACCATGCTTCAGCGCCCACTCCATCGCGGTCGCCGGGTCGGCGACGCGGAACGCCATCGCGCTGGCCGAAGGGCCGTGCGCCTCGCGGAACTCGGCGACGCGGCCGCTCTCGTCGCGGTTGAGCATCAGGTTGATGCGCCCCTGCTTGTAGCGGGTGATGTTCTTGGTCGGGTGGCGGTGTGAGGGCACAAAGCCGAGCTGCTCGAACTGGCGCGCCATCGCGTCGGGATCGGGCGAGGTGAATTCGACGAATTCGAAGCCGTTGAGGCCAAGGGGATTCATGGGGTCGGTCATGTTGAGGACTCCGCAAAAGTTGGCCCGCACGTACACGTCATGGCCATTTGGTGTCAAATGTTACTAAATTGCGCACTGGGGGTGGGCGCTTGTCGCTTGCAATGACGGGTTGGCGGGGGGAAACTCGTTCCAAGGGGGAAATGATGCTCTACCCGCTTGCGCTCGCTGCCGCCGCACTGACCGTTCAGGATGCCGAACCGGCGGCAGTGGAGGTTGACGTGCTCCAGACCAGCCCTGAGTTCGACGCCGCGATGGACGCTGGCGATTCGCGGAAGGGGCTTGCCCTGATCGAACCCGAGGTGAAGGCGTGCATCGCCGGCAACGGCGGTGACGGTGCCAGCCCCGAACAGTTGCGCCCGTGCGTGATGCTGATCTCGATGTGGTCGCTGGTGATGGGGGAAACCGGGCGTGTGCAGGAGGCGGTCGCCACCGCCAAACGCGGGGTTGCGATCGCGGCCACGTTTGAGGAAGCGAGCGGGATGAGCATGGTCGCCCAGTTCATGCTGGGTGCCGCGCTCGAACGGATCGGTCGGCATGGAGAGGCGGAGCCGGCCTTTGTGGCGGCTCTGGCGGCGGCCGAGGCGCTTTTCCCCGGCGATCCGCTGCTCGCCAATTATATTGGCCGACGTGCCAACAATCTGGTGATGCAAGGGCGCCATGCCGAAGCTCTGCCGCTCGCCCGCCGTGCGGTCGCACTGGCCGGGGACACGGTGGAAGGTGCGGTGTTTCGGATGATGGAGGGGACGGCGCTGACGCGGCTGGGCCAACTCGCCGAAGCGGAGGCTACGCTGCGGATCGCGGTCGCGCGACTGGACGCGCTGATGGGATCGCGTGCCACGCAGAGCATCCGCGCACGCGAGGCATTGGCGCATTGTCTGGAGCAGCAGAACCGGGCGACTGAATCGCTTGCGCTTTGGCGTGAGACCGTGGCGATGCGCCGGGCGGAGGGCGATAGCCCAGACCTTGCCGACAGCCTTTCGGGCCTGAGCGTGCTGCTCGTCCGCACGGGGGAGTATCGCGAGGCAGAAGTGGCGGCGCGCGAGGCGCTGGCGATACGCCTGCGATTTTTCGGCGAGGCGAGCAACTTCACGGGGCTTGCCTATAATAATCTTGGCCTGGTCCTGATGGAATCGGGTCAGATCGAGGCGGCGGCGGCGATGTATGGCCGCTCGATCGAGGTCATCAAGGCATCCGGCGTCGTCAACATCGACGAGATGATCGCGATCCTGACCAACCTTGCCAGCGTGCTCGTCCGGCTGGGCGAAACGGGCCAGGCGATCGACGTGCAGCGTCAAATCCTCGACTATGCCGAGCGTGCCTTTGGTCCAAGTCATGTTCGCGCGGTGATGGCGCGCAACAATTCGGGGGCTGCCTTGGGCGGTGCGGGTCGGCACGTCGAGGCGATCGCCCTGTTGGAAGCAAATTATGCGGCGGCAAAGGCGCTCGGCCCACAGGGGATGCAGATCGCCGCTCTGACCGCTTCAAGCCTGGCAGCGTTCGCAGGCCGGGAAGGCGATGTGGAGCGTGCGCGGCGATGGTTTGTGCGGGCGGATGCCGACATGCGTGCGGCCTACCGACCGGACCATGTCCAACGCATCCTGCTGGGCTGGAGCTATGGCAATTTCCTGATTGGCGAGGGCGATGCACTACCGCTGGCGCGGACATTGTTGCTGGAAGCGGGGAACCAGACACTGGCGCGCATGGCAAGCGGGCAAGGGTTCGACGCTCAGGCTCAGGCCGAGATGGGGCGCTTTACCCGCGTTTTCCGCGACCAGGTTCGCGCCGCATGGAGCCTCGCGCGGCCCGCCCGCTGACCGGTATCCGTCTGATCCTGACCGTCGTTTTCACCTGAACCAAATGACAGAAACCGGGCGTCTGAAGTCAGTACCCGGAACTTCCATGAACCCCAATCCATCCGTGAACCTGACCCGCCGCACGCTCGGCTGGTTTCTCGGCGCAGCACTCTGTCTCGGCGTTGTGTTGCCGACGACAGCGCGGGCCGCGGCGATGCCTGAAACGCCGAAGGTTTCGGCAACCACGCAATCCGAAACCGCGATCGAACGCGCGATGAAGGCGGTGGTCGCGATCAGCCCGCAGGACGCCGCCGCGCGCAAGCAGAATGGCGATACCGAGGCGGCGGGCGGATCGGGCTTCGTGATCCACGCCTCCGGTCTCATCCTGACCAACGCCCATGTCGTGGCGAAACTCGACACGGTCGAAGTGACCTTCGCCAATGGCAAGCGCTACACCGGCAAGGTGATCGGACGTGACGGGCGCACCGATCTGGCTATCGTCAAGATAGACGCCGAGGGACCGCTCCCCATACTCAAATTGGCGAAGTCATCGAAGCTGCCACTCGGGGCCAAGGTCTTTGCGCTGGGCAATCCGATGGGCAACCGTTTCTCGGTTACTTCCGGGATCATAAGCGGTTATGACCGCGCCTATGACGTCGCATGGCCGGTGAACTTCATCCAGCATGATGCGGCGCTCAATCCGGGCAATAGCGGGGGGCCGCTGATCACCGAGGAGGGGGAAGTGATCGGTATAAATACGGCAACGCCGCCCGAGACCATCTTCGACATCGGTATCGGACTTGCGATTCCCGCGGAGCTGGCGGCGAAGATCGCGGCGCAACTGGCTACCGATGGCAAGGTCGTGCGCGGACGCCTCGGCGTCACCGCGAGCAGCGCCGACGCGGGCATGGCCGAGGCGCTGGGCGCACCGGGCAAGACCGGCCTGATCATCGACGCGGTTGGCGACGGCGCGGCGGCGCGCGGCGGCCTCAAGATCGGCGACCTGTTGCTGAGCGTCGAGGGGCGCAAGCTGGAGGTGGTGCGCGACCTGTCGATGGCGCTGATCGACAGCAAGCCGGGCGACAAGGTCAAGGTCGAGATCGTCCGCGACGGCAAGCCGGTGTCGCTTGCGGTCGCTCTGGAGGCCGACGACGATCTGGCGGGCGAGCGCGGCAAGGTCGCGGCGCTGGCGATGGACATGAGCGGGACTGCCGGCGGCAGCTATAATCTCGGCTTTGCGCTGCGTGGCGATGGCGGGCGCGTGCTGGTTGGTCAGGTCGAGGAGGCCTCGATCGGTCAGATGTACGGATTGTACGAGGGCGACGAATTGCTCGCGGTCGATGGCGTCGCGATGCGCGATCCGGTCGCGGCGATGGCGGCGATCAAGGCGTCGAAACGCGACGTGACGGTATTGCGCATCCAGCGCGCGGGTCAGGGGACGCTGCACGTCGCCCTCCCGCTGAGTGCAGAGGCCGCCAAGGCGCGGCGACCCGGCGTGCCGCGCCGCTTTCCGCGGGGGCCGCTATGACGGAGATGATGATGACGATGACGATGAGCGCACTCAAGCTCGACGCGGAAGCCGCACAGAATATCGCCGACACCTTCGCCGGATGCCGCGCGCTGATCCTGGAGGATGAGATCGGCGCGGAGATGAAAGCGGCGCTGGAAGCGGCGGGGTGCGAGCGCGTCGACCTGTTCGAGACCGGCGACGCCGCGCTCGAGGCGCTTGAGACCGAAGCCTATGACGTGCTGGTGCTCGATCGGATCAATCCTGGGATCGAAGGGCTGGAAGTGCTCGATCGCGTGCGCCGCCGACCCAACGGGCTCAAGACCGATCCCGATGTGCCCGCGCTCGTCTATTCGCTGCTCGGCGGTGAGGATCAGCGGATCCACGGCCTGATCGCGCGCGGAGCCGACGATTATGTGCCAAAGCCCGCGACGAGCGAGGAACTGGTCGCGCGCGTCGCCGCGCAACTGCGCCGCCGCAAGCCGACGATGCGCAGCAAGGGCTGGACCTGCGCGCCGCTGGAGGTGGACGCCGATACCAAGGATGTACGCTGCAACGGCCGGCTGCTCCAGCTGACCAGCCGCGAGGCAGACATCTTGGTCGAGCTATACAAGGAACGCGGCAATCCGCTGAGCCAGTCGATGCTGTGGGACCACTGCTGGATCGGCAAGGGGTGGAGTCATTTCCCCGAGGAGTTCGCCAACACGGTCGATCAGGCGATCAAGCGGCTGCGCAAGTCGCTGAAGCGGCAATGCCCGGACATCCCGGACGATTTCCATCCGCTGGTGACCAATATCTGGGCGCAGGGTTTCGCGTTGCGGAATCTGGCCGGGATGGAGGGTGGCCGCTGAGCTGCGTCGCTGCCCCGGTGGATCGGATGCTGCAAGTCCCCCTCCCGCTTGCGGGAGGGGTTAGGGGAGGGCCTGTCCTCCTCAATTCGCTGGGTGGCGTGTTGACAGGCCCTCCCTCGGCCCATTGCCGGGTGAACAGCGCCCCGCGCTGTTCAGGCCATGCCGGGGGCATGGCCGACCCGGCAATCGCAAGCAGGAGGGGAGGCTGATGCTTCGCTGGTTGCCCCTGCGCACCACCCTTGTCATCGGCGCGCTGGCTGCCGTGGCGCTGGCCGGGCTGACGCTGGGCCTGCTCCAGATGGTGTCGATGAATGCGCGCGAAGTCGCGATGGTGCGTGCGCAGGCCGATGCGGCGGTGCTGTCGAGCAAGATCGACAGCCTTGCGCCCGGCCTGTCCGCCGAAGAGCGAGACGCTGAAATCCTGACGATGGTCGTCGCGCGCGCGATGGAGGCGACTGATGGCGGGCGCTGCGACAGCGGCGAGCGTGCGCGGGCGCTGTTCCTCTATCGCGGCGCTGATGGTGCGTTGACCGGGACACCGAAGCTCGCATGGCCGGCGGGGCGGGGTGAGGTGCGTTTGCGCGTCCCCGCCGGGACCGCGTGCCAGCGCGCCGATGCGACGGCGGTCGGGACGGTGGTCGATCTGGGTGATGGCCGTGCATTCCTGAGTGCGCGCGTATTCAGTCCCGATCCCCGACTCGTAACGCGCGCCTATCTGCTCGCGGCCGGGGTGGGCGTTGCCTTCCTGCTGCTCGCCGGGCTGCTCGCCTGGGCGCTGATGCGCGGCTGGCGGACGCGTCTTGATGCGTTCAACGCATTGCTCGATCGCGCGGACCGCACCGGATTTGCCGAGCGCGCGCCCGCCGATGATGCGCAGCCCGAATTTCGCCTGCTCGCCCAGCATCTCAACGCGCTGCTCGCCCGGTCGGAGGATATGATCGGCGGGCTGCGGCGACTCCATCGCCATGTCGCACATGATTTGCGCGGCCCGGTGATGGTCGCGCGGAAGCATCTTGAGGCACTGGCGCAGAAGATGCCGGACGAGCCGCTGATTGCCGATACCGACGCGAAGCTGCTGACGATGGACAAGCGCTGTCGCATGCTGCTCGGCATTATCGACGCCGAAGTGTCGCGGCGGCACGAGGCGGACAGCGTCGATCCCGGCGCACGCATCCGCCAGCTGATCGACGACATGTTCGTCTATCTGGGCGACGACAAGGATCTGGAGTTCCAACTGCAAACAACCGACGCGCGCGTGCATGTCGCCGCCGACTTGTTCGACCGCATGGTCGAGAATGTCCTGGGCAATGCGGTCAAGTTCGCAAATGTCGAATCGACAATCCGCTGCTCCGTGTCGCGATCTGCGGACACCGTGACCGTTGCGATCGAGAATGACGGGCCGGGGATCGACGAAAGCCGGATCGAGCGGATCTTCGAGCCGGGCTATTCGAGCGGCGGGGCCGACAGCCACGGCCTGGGGCTCGCTTTTGTCCGCACCGTCGCGCTGCGCGCGGGCGGCAATGTTCAGGCTTTCAACCGCGTGGGCGGATTTCGTATCGAAATCACCTTGCCGGCGCAGGACGACGCAAATCAGAACCAGAGGGAAAGGGGACATGATGAGGTCTAGGTTTCACGGACGGCTGCTCGCCGGGGTGGCGGCGCTGGCGATGCTGGGCACGCCGCCGGTCGCAGTGAGTGCGGCGGCGCAGACCGCGCCTTATGACAATGAGCGCGGCGTCTACAGCTATGCCCGCGATCTGAAGGCGGTCGCGCCGACCGTGGTCAAGGTGATCGTGCTGGGCCATAAACAGGCTGAGGGCGACCGGACCGCATCGCGCGGCGGGCAGGGCGACGATCCGTTCCGGGGACAGACGACCGCGGCGCAGGTGGGGCCGCAGCCACAGGCACCACAGGGCGCTCCCCAGCCGATCGGCAGCGGATCGGGCGTCATCATCGACGCCGCCCGCGGCGAGATCCTGTCGAACAACCACGTCGTCGAGAAGGGCACGGCGTTCAAGGTTCAGCTGCATGACGGCCGCGTGGTCGATGCCGAAGTGGTCGGGCGCGATCCGCAGACCGACATCGCATTGCTGCGCATCAAGGCGAGCGGGCTGCGCGCGATCGAGGTGGGGGACAGCGGGCGGATCGAGGTCGGCGACCTCGCCTTCGCCATCGGCTACCCCTTCGGGTTCGACCAGACTCTGACGATGGGCGTGATCTCCGGCTTGGGCCGCACCGGGATCGGCGACGGGTTGCAGGACTTTATCCAGACCGACGCGGCGGTGAACAGCGGCAATTCGGGCGGCGCGCTGATCGACAGCCGTGGACGGCTGATCGGCATCAACACCGCGATCTGGTCCAAGTCGGGCGACAATAGCGGCATCGCGTTCGCCGTGCCGATCAACATGGCGATGGCGGTCGCCGACCAGCTGCGCCGCAACGGCAGCGTCAAGCGCGGGCGCATCGGCGTCACCGTCGGCCCGGTCACCGCCGAAGCGGCGGGCAGCGGATCGACGCGCGGCGCGCTGGTCGCCGAAGTTTCGCCCGACAGCCCGGCGGCGCGCGCGGGTCTGAAATCGGGGGACATCATCACCTCCGCCGATGGGCGAGCAATCGAAGGGCCGGGCAACCTTACCGCGATCCTCGGCGTGCTCGAACCGGGCAAGACCATCGCGCTCGGTTATCGTCGCGGCGGGCAGAGCGGAACCGCACAGGTGACGGTCGAGTCGCCCCGGCCGGTGACGGTCACACGGCCGTCCACGGGCGGTGCAGGGCTGGCGGCTCTCGGCGCGACCTTCCGCGACGTCAACGCGACCGACAAGGTGCCCCCGCAGCTGCGCGGCGCGGTGGTCGCGACGGTCCAGGCAGGGTCGGCGGCGGCGCGATCGGGGCTGGCGGTCGGCGACATCATCGTCGGCGTGAATGGCGAACAGGTGCAAAGCGCCGCCGAACTCGCTCGCGCGTTCCAGAACATTGCGGGCGGCGCCGTATTGTTCGTCGCGCGTGGCAACAGTCTGGTCCAGCTCAAGCTCGAACGATGATGAAGGGCGGCGGCGGGCGGCCCCGTCGCCGATTATCAACTTGGGTAGAAGCAGGCGCGAAACACGCCGATTAGCCCGGAAACTACTTAAGTAGCGCCTCAGGATTTTGTTCTAAACTGTCACGAATCAGGGACTTCGTGGCAAGTTTGATATGGAAACGAGGACTGAAACTGTTAGTGTTGTCGCGGCGGGGGCCGCATTAAAGAAGAACCTGCCTGATCGAGAGATCAGTTCGCGAGGCCGGCTTGGGAGCAGGCCCGGAGAGTGAGGAGACATAGGTAATGGTTACGCTCAACAAGAAGATGGCACTGGCTCTGGTGGCAGCAGGTCTGCTGGCCTCGCCGTCGCTTGCGCAGGACAAGAAGGGCACGAACCTGAGCGAGAAGGAAGCTGCGGCGACCGACAGCTCGAAGGCGGTCGATACGCTGGCGCTTGGCTACAAGCTGGCCGATTATGCGCGCACCACCAAGGATGCGCGCGCAATGATCGTCGCGGCCAAGATGGTCGATTCGGTCACCGTCAAGGAAGGCACCGACAAGGGTGCGATCGAAGGCACCGGCAAGGGCACCGGCACCGCCAAGGTGACCAGCTCGGCCGACCTGTTCGCCGAAGCCAAGACGCTGGCCGGTGGTGACGCCGACATCGTCGCCGCAGTCGAGGCGGCGCAGGCCGAAACGTCGAAGGGCGTTGTCGGCGGCGCGATCCGCACCGTGCAGTATGTGCCGGGCAACACCACCTGGACCGTTCGTTTCGCGGCTCGTGGCGGTGAACCGCTCGTCGTCGGACTGCGCCGTGACTCGGCGACCCCGCTGGCGCTGAAGATCTACGACGAGAACGGCAATCTGGTGTGCCAGGACGTGTCCGGCAATGTGACGCTGTACTGCCGCGTCAACCCGATCTGGACCGGCCCCTTCTCGGTTCGTGCGATCAACTATGGTGGCTATGGCACCGGCGTTGCGCTGGTGACCAACTAAGCTCAAAGACTGGCCGCCCCGGAGTGCTCAGACGCTCCGGGGCGACTGGTTTCGGACTGCGGCCAGCCCCGCGCATGGTCGCGTCTTTCCGGGGAGGGTCGCGATGCGGAACAAGGTTCCTGCAAGGCATTTGCTGGCGATTGCCGCAACTGCACTGAGCGCATTTCCCGTCGGCGCGACGCAGACCGAGCGCGCCAATCTTTCCGAATCGACGGGTGCGGCGACGCCGGCGGCGAAAGCCGTGGATGCGCTGACGCTGGCCTATCGCTTGGCCGACCATGCCCGAAGCATGCGTGATTCCCGAGCGATGATTGTTGCCGCGCGGATGGTCGCATCGACCCCGGTTGCGTCGAGCGGAGCAGTGCTGCAACCCGGCCCCGATGCCAGTGCGCAGGACCTGTTCGCCGAAGCGGCGCAGTTCGCTGCAGGGGATGCCGCATTGCTCGCCGAGGTCGAGGCGGCACGCGCGGAGCAGAGCAAGGGGGTGCTGTGCGGCCCGCGTTGCCCGATCCGCACGGTCCATTTCGTTCCCGCCGGAACCAGTTGGCGCGTCGGTTTCAGCGCGCGCGGCGGCGAATCTTTCGTCGTCGGCGTTCGGCGCGATGCAGCGACCGGAATGGACCTGAAGGTCTATGACGAGAACGCCCATCTCATCTGTCGCGATCTCTCGCAGAACCCGACGCTGTATTGCCGGGTCACGCCGATCTGGACCGGCCCGGTTTCCGTGGTCGTAATGAACCATGGCGCGCGTGGTGTGCGTGTCGCGATGGTCACCAACTGATGGCCGCGACCGGCCGCCCCGAGGAGAAGCCATGAACGTCCGTCTGTCCAAGCTGGTGGCACTCCCGCTTCTGGCGGTCGCCCTGTCCGCCCAGACCGCCTCCGACATCAAGATTGAACCGGTGCCATCGCCCGATGTGCTGCGGTCCGAAGCGTTCGAGGCGGCGCAATATGCGGCCATCTCAGCCGCCGCTGCCGCACTCGACAAGACCACCGCGCGCTTTGCCGCCGGTGACGGCCCGCTTGCGGTGCTGGAGCAGGAGCGCGACAAGAAGCTCGCCGAGATCGAGGCGGTCGACCGCCAGTTCAGCGCGCTGATCGAACGCGGCGCACCGGTGCCCGAGGACGAGCGCCGCGCGCTGACCCAGCGCCGCGCGACGCTGCGCAGCGAAGTCGATGCGATCGAGGCGAAGATCGCCAAGGATTTCCCGCAATATTTCGACATGACGCGCCCCAAGGCGCTCGACATCGCGGCGGTGCAGAAGCTGCTCAACCCGGATGAGGCGATGGTCGTCATCCTCGTTTCGGACGATGCCAGCTACACCTGGGCGGTGACGCGCGAGGGATCGACCTGGTCGCGGTCGGAGGTGATGAAGCAGGACGCACTGGCCACCAAGGTCAACACGCTGCGCGCCAGCATGGAAGTGGACGGCGCGCGCGGATCGGGTCGCCAGCCGCCGCCCACGGCGGCGACCGCCGCAGTCACAGCGCAGGGCAAGGCGTTCGACCGCAAGCTCGCCCATGAACTCTACAAGGAACTGATCGCGCCGGTCGAGGGCGTGCTGAAGGGCAAGCAGGTGTTGCTGACCAATGTTAGCGGACCGCTCACCTCGCTGCCGCTGGCGCTGCTCCTTACCGAGGCACCGCAGGGTTCGGACACCGACCCCGCGGCGGTGGCGACCAGTCCGTGGCTGATCGACAAATATGCGCTGGCGGAGCTGCCATCGGTCTCGGCGTTACAATCGCTGCGCTGCCTGTTGATCGAAAAGACCACCGATGCCCATCCGGGATGCGCCGTCCGCGCGGGTTCATCCGCCTATGCGAAGGTGCGCAGCAGCGGGATTACGCTCGCGGCTTATGGCGCTCCGACGCTGGCTGGTGCCTATACGCCGGAGACGGGGCGCAGCGTGACTCCGGGCTTGGCGGGCCAGATGTACAAGGGCAAGCTCGCAGACCCCGAGAAGCTCCGTGCGCTCGCCTATCTGCCTCAGGCCAAGGCCGAACTGGAAAGCCTGCAGAAATCGTTCGGAACGCAATCCACCGTGGTGATCGGGGATGCTGCGACCGAGGCAGCGGTCAAGGCGAGCAAGGCGGTTGCCGGAGCACGCTTTGTCGTCTTCTCCACCCATGGCCTGCTGGCCACAGAGGTGGGTGACAATGCCGAACCGGGCCTCGTGTTTACGCCGCCCAAACAGGCCACCGAACTGGACGACGGGCTGCTCACGATGTCCGAGGTGACCCAGCTCAAGATTCCGGCGGATGTCGTCGTCTTGTCGGCGTGCAACACTGCTGCGGGGGACGGCAAGAGCGCCGATGGCCTGTCGGGACTTGCGCGATCGTTCTTCCAGGCCGGCACCCGCTCATTGCTGGTCAGCCACTGGGCGGTCAGCGATGCGGCGACCTCGCTGTTGATGCAGCAGACCTTCGGCAACATCCAGAAGGGCGATGTCGCCGGTCGTGCGCGCGCGCTCCAGGCAGCAATGCGGACGGTGCGCAGCGAAGGCACCGGCCAGTTCGTCAGCCCGAAATTTTGGGCGGCGTTCACGCTGGTCGGTGATCCGGGCAAGTGAGGTGGCGGCGCGGCGCTTCTGTCCCGCGCCGCTGAGGCTGGCGCGACCGGGCATGTCAGAGACTGTCGGTCGCGTCGGGGTCAAGCGGGGTCCACACTGCGCCCAGTTCGAACCAGCAGGAAACCAGTCTTCCCGATGCGTGTGATGCTTACTTTTGCCCTTGTGCT
The DNA here is from genome assembly GCA_051858935.1 of Sphingomonas sp. Lineage (GTDB taxonomy): Bacteria > Pseudomonadota > Alphaproteobacteria > Sphingomonadales > Sphingomonadaceae > Sphingomonas. Next base: position 4,085 of record JBHYGP010000002.1, on the reverse strand, counting down.
TGCCGCGCTGCCAGCCGCCGCCGCGCGACCCGCGCATGACGGCCATGACGAAGTGTCGACACCCGATGCCATGATCGAGCGCGCCGAGCTGGTCCGTGACTTGATCGCACGCGCGCGGGCCGATCGCGATGTCGAGATGATGATCGTCGCAGCGCGAATGCTGGCGACCGGAGACTTCGTGCTGGTCCGCGCGGAGAACGCGCCGATGGTGCTTGGCCGGGCGCGCAAGGGCGATGAGTTGCCGGTCACCGCACCCTCGGCCTTGTTGATCGAGGCGCGCGGCTGGACCGCAGGCGATGCCGACAAGATGGCGGCGATCGAGGCGGCGCTGGCCGAGGCAAGCAAGGGCATCCTGCCCGCCGCGATCGTCTATACCCATGACCTGCCCGCCGCGCGGACGCTGACGATGCGCGCGCAGGCTGAAGGCGGGCGGCTGGCGCTCGTGCGGGTGCGCGGCGATGGCGATGCGGCGTTGGAATTGTCGGTGACCGACGCCAACGGGCGGGTTGCGTGCACCGATCGTCCGCAAGTGACATCGGGGATCGCGCGCCGCGACCTTCTGTGTCGCTGGACTCCGGGGCGCACCGAGGAATATCGTATCACGTTGAAAAACAAGGGCCGTGTGTGGACGCGCGCGATCCTGGTTTCAAACTGAGGGGAAGAATGATGTTGAGGCAGATCATGCTCGCGCTCGGAGCCCTTGGGCTGATCGCGGCGGGCCTGCCTCCCGCATCGCCCCCGGCACCCGAGGCAAAGGGCCGCATCCGCGCGCTCGTCATCGGGGTGGTCAATTACAAGGACGGCATCGCATCGCCGATGATCGGGGCGTTCAACGATTCGGTGCTGATCGCCGAGACGCTGATCCGCGAGGGCGCGAAGGCGCAGGATGTGACCCTGTTGCTCGATCCGCCGACGCCCGAACTGCTTGCGGCGCGCGGCAATCCGCGGATGCGGCAGACCAAGGTCAAGCCCGATGCGGTCGGGACGCGCGCCAATATCCTCGCCGCGATGAAGCGGATCGTCGATACGACCAAGCCGGGGGACGAGGTGCTGCTCGCCTTTTCCGGGCATGGGATGCAGCAGAATGAGGCGGTGGCGGGGTCCGAGCCAGACGGGCTGGACGAGGTGTTCCTGCCCTATGACACCGGCCCCGCCAACGGGTCGGAAAAGATCCAGAATGCGGTGACCGATGACGAAATCGGCGCGGTGATCGACGCGATCCGGGCCAAGGGCGGGAATGTCACCTACATCGCCGATTTCTGCCATTCGGGCGATTCGAACCGCGATGCGGCGGGTAAGGACAATGGCGCGCCGACCTCGGCCAAGCTGGGCCTGAAGGTCAGCCGCAAGTTCGCGACCGTCAGCGACGGCAATTTCGTGCGCGATCTGGCGGTCGAGACGTCGAAGGGCAAGGCGGGCTGGGGTGCCTATGTCGGGCTGCTCGCGGTTCCGTCGGCGCAGCAGGCCAAGCAATATCAGGCACCGCGCTACGCCGATCCGCTGGAGCAGGCGGCGCATGGGCTGTTGACCGTCTATGCGATGGCCAATTGGAACAACCCGCGCGTCTATTCCTATCGCGACCTCGCCAACCGCATCACGGCGGGCATCGACGGGCACAAGTCGCCGCGGCCCGAGTTCGACGGTGATCTCGATCGGCCGGTGATGGGGGGCCTGATGAAGACCGCAGTTGCCGCAGCAGGCGGTGGCAGTTGGGCGGTGTACAAGCCCGCGCGCGTGTTCACTGCCGAGACCAAGTCGACCGATCCAGTCAAGCTCGAACAGCTCGAAATGAGCGCGGGGCAATTGCAGGGCGTGGTCGAGGGGACGATCATCGGCCTCGCACTCACCTCGCCGGCTGGGGACAAGACGATCCTCTATGGCCGCGTCGACAAGGCTGACGCGTACAAGGCGATCCTCGTCCCCACCGCGTTCGGCGACATTCCGGCCGAGGCGTGGCATGATGTCCGCGACATCGACGGCAAGCCGCTGTCGCGCGAGGTGCGGCTGGTCGCGACGATCGAGCAGCAACCGGTGCAGCTCGACTATCGCATCGCGCTCCCCGCCGCGCCCGCCAGCCCCAGCAAGGCGCAGGCGGCGGCGCTGGCGGCGCTCAAGGAGATCAAGCCCGCCGATATCGGCGCGAGCTTCGTCCAGCCGGGCGAGGCGGCGGACCTGGTCCTGGCATTTCAGGGCGACAAGCTCGCGCTGACTCAGCCGCCGGGGCAGGTGACTGCCGATTTCGGCGCGATCGATCTGGCCGATGCGCTGGCGCAGGGAGGCAGCAATCCCGCGATTCGCGTGCGCTTCGCGATCGGCGGCGCGCTGGTCAAGGCGACGCGGTTCAGCCGGCTTCAGCGCGTGCTGGCCAGCCCTGCGCTGGCGACCGGCGAGCCGGGTGAGGATCCGGCGAAGCATGTCGCGGTCGAATTCTATGTCGCGCGGCCCAAGGCGCTCGCGGCGGGCGCGGCCTGTCCCGATACGACTGCCGATTATTATGCGGTAGACAAGGATGCGCGGCGCGTCGGCGGCGATGGCAGCGAGGCGGGGGCATTCCGCTTCCAGCGCTGCGACTGGCTGTTCGTCAAGGTGACCAACACCGGCAAGACCGATCTGTACGTCAATCCGCTGATCTTCTCGCCCGATGGCGGCATCCTGCTGATCGATGGACGCGATGGGCGGATCGGGCTCAAGGCGGACAATCCGACCCGGCTGCGTGCGGGCGAAAGCGGCGTCCTCCAGTACAGCCTGACCGACGCCAGCCCCGGCGGCGACCTGCGCGACGATCTGGTGCTGCTGGTCAGCGACGTAACCGATGGCGTGCCGCTGAGCTATGCGCGGCTCGCGCAATGTCCGGTGGTCCCGGGGCCGGAAGACGGCGCGGCGTGCGCAACCGCAGCCGGGCCGACGCTGGCCGGAACGCGGATGCGCAACAATGGCGGCGCGGGGACGGGAATCGAGGAGTTGATCGACGCGGCTTTGGTCGGATCGACCACGCGCAGCGGCCCGGCCAAAAAGCCGACCGCCGTCTCCGCGCTGCGTTTCAGTTGGCAGACCGAACGCACCGGCGGGCAATGATTGCTAAGCCCCGATGAATAGGGCAGGTTCGACCCGTCACTGAACGGGGGAACGCAGTGGTGTGGGGCAAATGGATGGTCGCGGCGATGTGCCCCGCCTTGATTGCGGGGCCAGCGGCGGCGCGCGACCGGGCACCGGGCGGCCCGTCCGCTCCGGCGGCGACCGCGTCGATTGCGGTGGATGCGCGCGCGATGCTGATGGCGGAGGCGAGCGTGCATGGCGGCGAACCCGATGGCACGGTGCACTCCATTCCGGCGCTACCCGGCGCAGGCACGCCGGCACTCGCTGCACTGGTTCTGGATGACGACACCGACGTCAGGGACACGCACGCGCTTCCGATCATGTATGCGCCACCGGCGGTCTGGAAGGTCGTGGCAGAACCTGTGCGTAAGTCGCGGCTCGATGCCGCCCCGCTGGAGCGCATGTCGCTGGAGGGCAGCCTGGATTACCGCCGGACGCGCAACTTCGGGCTCGACGCGCGGCTTGAACTGCGTATCGACGGGCGTGAGGATAGCGCTATGGTGAGCCTTGCTGGCCGCCTTGCCCGGGTGGTGCAGACGCTGGAGCGCCGCTGAATCATGAATTTGCCGGAACGGGAATCGCCACACCGGGCGCGCTTTGCTGCTGCGCTCGACGCTCTGGTCGCAGCGGCAAGTGACGATGCGCGCACGCTGGCCGGCCTTGCCGCCGCAGCGCAGGAACATGGGCTGGGCATGCGCGCGCTGGAGATCGCGACGATGGCCCGCAACCTTGCGCCCGAGGATGCGCAGGTGCGCGCGGTGACTGGACGGGCGATGGCCGCCGGCGTGCCGCGCTGGCATCACAATATCCTGCGCGATCTCCAGCGCAATTCTGCCTATCGCGCTGCGCTGGAACAGGTGGTGCGCGCCGGCGACCGCGTGCTCGATATCGGCGCGGGCAGCGGCCTGCTGTCGATGATCGCAGCCCGCGCCGGGGCGGCGCAGGTCGTCGCGTGCGAGGTGAATCCGGGCGTTGCCGACGCGGCGGTG
>JBHYGP010000001.1:10755-30098 GCA_051858935.1 Sphingomonas sp. | reverse complement strand
CGCGCGGTTCAACGGCAATGGTTTTATTTCCGGTGTGCATCATCGACTGTCGGAAGGGCTGTGGAAGACCACGGCCGATATCGGCCTGTCGGCGGCGAGCTTTGCGGCGACTGCGGCCAATGTCGCCGCGCCCGGTGCGTCGGGCCAGTTTCCGCCGATCAACAATCTGCAAACCGGCATCGTCAAGCAGATCGATCAGGATCCCGATGGCGAGTTTCGCGTGCTGGTGACGCTGCCGCTGCTTCAGGCGCAGGGCGGGGCGGGGGTGTGGGCGCGGTTCGGCTCCTTCTATGCCTCGAACGGGATCGGATCGAACTTCTATCCCGAGATCGGGGATGAGGTGATCCTGAGCTTCCTCAACGGCGACCCGCGCTATCCGGTGGTGCTGGGCAGCCTGTACAGCAAGGCCAACCCGCCGCCCTATCCGCCGACCTCGGGCGGCGATGGCGCGCCGAACAACGTCAAGAGCTTCATGACCAAGTCGAAGCTGCACATCGACTTTATCGAGGATTCGCCGGAGCTGCTGATCACCACCCCGGCGAACCAGAGCATCAGCCTGAATGACAAGACCAAGGCGATCACGATCACCGACGCCAATGGCAACAGCATCACGATGAACGATAGCGGGATCACGCTGAAGAGCGCGTCCGACATCACCCTGTCCGCGACCGGTGCGATCAAGATGAGCGCGGGCAGCGATGTGACGATCAGCGCGTCGGCCTCGCTCAAGGTCAGTGCCAGCGCGTCGGCGCAGATCAGCGCCGACGGCCCGATGCAGATCAAGGGCGCGACGGTGGCGCTCAACCCATGAAACGCGGCGTGCGCTCCTTGCCTGCTGCTGCGCGCGCCGCGACCTATCCTCCGGTCGAGCCGGCGTTTCTCGGGCGCGGCTGGAGCTTTCCGCCGACCTTCAACCGCGTGTCCTGCACCGTCGCGATGGCGAGCGGCGATGCCGATATCCGCCAGAGCCTGTGGATCATCTTGTCCACCAGCCTGGGCGAGCGGGTCATGCTTGCAACCTTCGGCTGCGACCTGATCTCCAAGGTGTTCACCGCGCTGACGACCACGACCGCGAACGCCATTGCGACGATGGTCACGCGCGCGATCACCGACTGGGAACCGCGCGTCACGGTCGAATCGGTGACGGTGACCGATTCCGAACTCGCCGGGTGGATCGATATCAGCATCGACTATGTCGTCCGCCAGACCAATTCGCGCAGCAACCTCGTCTTCCCCTTTTACCGGATGGAGGCGACGCTGCCTCCGCCGCCGGCATGAGGGGCTAGGCGGTGGCAGGGTCACGCGGCGCGCGCATCCTCAACGACGCGACCAGTCAGCTCGACCGCGCGCGCGGCGCGCCTGCCCCCGAATCGGTCGCGGTCGATGGACGCAGCCTCGCACAGTTGCTCGCATTTGCGGCGGGCTATGGCGCGCTGATCCGCTTCTACGACCTCGACAACCGTCCCGCAGGCGACTGGTCGGCGTTTTTCGCGGCGGACCCGGCGATCGGCTATGCGATGCAGCTCGCGATCGATCTGCCCGAGGTCGAGAGCGCGTTGCGTGACCTGCTTGCCGAAGTGCGCGACACGGGGGGCAGCCACCACAAATTGCGCCGCCTGCTTGCCGCGATCGTCCACCTGCTCGCGATCCTCGAACGTGACTGGCCGGGCGGCGGCGATGGCGAGGCGCGATTGCGCGCGCACCGGCTCCGCGGGCATCATCCCACGCTCCACCCGAGGCTGCATCGGGTGCAGCAGCATCTGTCGCGCCATCCGCTGGAGGAGGGGCTGCGGCATCATTTCGACGGCTGGGGCCGCAAGCTGCTCGACTTGATCGAGCAACTACTGGGCGAGCTGCTCTCGGCGCTCGAACGCGCGCGTGCTGAGGCGGGGCAGGGGCTGGCAGAGTCGCTCGAATCCGGCGACCACGCCCCGCAGGCGGCACTGTATAACGCCTTTGCGATCCTGTTCGCGGAGCAGCGCGCGACGCTCAATCGCTTTCCGCGCCGCTTCGTCGATTATTATTATGGGGAGGTGCTCGACCAGCATGGGCTGGCGCCGCAGCCCGACAGCCTGTTCCTGACCTTCACCCGCGCCAAGGACGCGCTACAGGCGTCAGTGCCGCATGGCGCACTGTTCGGCGCGGGAACCGACGCGAGTGGCGCGGCGATCAACTATGCCGCGCAATCCGCGCTCGAAGTGACCCCGGCCAGCGTCACCCGGCTCAGCGTGCATCGCGTGACTCATCTGCCGTGGAGCCCCGGTTCGGACCCGCTGGTGCCGACCGGCGTACTGAGCGGCGAAGTTGCGCTGGCACCGAGCGGGCGCGCATCCTTTCCGTTGTTCGGGGCCAATCAGGCGGGCACCTATGGCGCATTGACGCTGAAGCGCGCGACATTGGGCTTTTGCGTCGCCAGCCCGACGCTGATGCTGACCGGCGGCACGCGGGTGGTGGAGATCGGGCTGGCGGTGTCGCGCCGCAGCGGGCCGCTTGCCGAGGCAAAGCCCGATGTAGCGGGCAGCCTAGCGCTCGCCCAGCTGCTGGCGCAGGCGATCGAGGCGAGCTTCCACCTTCATTATTCGACCGCCGGGGGATGGATGGCGGTCGATGCCTTTACCGTGACGCCGATCCCGCTGGCGGGAGGGGATTGCGCGACACTGTTTTCGATGCTGTTCGAGCTGCCCCCCGATGCCCCGCCGCTCGTCGCATTGTCGACACCCCCGGCCAAGGATGCGCCGCCCCCGACCCACCCCGCCAGTACGTTCCCCGAAACGCCCGGGCAGCCGGCCGTGCTGGGCGGGCTCAAATTGACCGGGGCCGAGGAATCGGCGGCGTTCGCGATCCTGTCGCAGGTCGAGATCGACACGGTTTATGTCGATGTCGCGGTGAGCGGGTTCGACGCGCTGAGCCTGTCCACGCCGAACGGGCCGGTCGATCCGGCGCAGAATTTCGCGCTGCTCGGCCTTCCCCCCGCGCAATATGCGGCGCTGGAGATCGGCGCGCCCGAATTGTTCGCCAAGGCGATCGACCGGTTGTCGGTGAAGATCGACTGGGCCGGGCTGCCGGTCACCAGCACCGGCTTCAAGGGCTATTATCAGGGCTATGTGATCGACGTCGATGGGTCAGTTTCGCCCGACCCGTTGTTCGACAACACCAGCTTTCAGGTCGCGTTCGCGGTCAGCAATCCGGGGCGCTGGGACGTCGCAGCGACGCCTCAGCCACTGTTCCGCACCGCGCCGCCCGACCTGTCAGGAGGGGCCGCCGCGCCCGCGCCCGCTGCGCCGGTACTGCGCACATCGGTGCTGCCGGTGCCCGACGTGACGCCGATGACCGCGCCGGCCTATTACAACGCGGCGACGACGACGCTCAATCTGGCGCTGGTCGCGCCAAGCTACGCGTTCGGCAATATCCTGTATTCGGCCAATCTGATGGCGGCGTCGGCGGCACAGACTGCGGCTGCCAGCGCCGCTGCGCGGGGAGGGCGCGGCACGCCGCCACCACCACCGCCGCCGCCACTGCCCAACCCGCCCTGGCTGCCGATGGCGTCGGCGATCAGCGTCGATTATGCGGCATCGGCACAGCTCGACCTGACCAGCGCGCTGGTCCCCAAGGGAAGCGGCACCCCGCCACCATCGGCATCGGGGGTGCCGCCGCTCGAACTCGAATTCTGGCATATCGACCCGTTCGGTGCGCTGACCCCGCCGGTTGCCCCCGACAGCGGTACGGCGGGATTGCTCCCGCATATCGACGCGCACGCCGCGCTGTACATCGACCTGTCGGTTCAGGTGGAGCAGGTCGCTCTGCTGTTCATCCTGCAAGCGGGACCCGATGGCTGGTGGGACGATCCGCCGTCGATGGTGTGGGAACAGGTGATCGACGGCAACTGGGTGCCGCTGACCCTGCTCGGCGACAGCACTGATGGCCTGCGCAACAGCGGAATCGTGACGCTGGAGCTGCGCAGCGATCCGGCTGGGCACCCGCGACTGCGCGTGCGAACGCGCGGGGTGACCAACAATGCGCCGATCGTCCAGGCGGTGATCGCCAATGCGGTGAGCGCACAATGGGTCGGTCCGGGCGGGGCGGAGGGGCTGGGCAGTCCGTTGCCCGTGGGAACGATCAAGAAGCCGGTCAATGCCATTCCCGGCATCGGGTCGATCGACCAGCCGATGCAGAGCTTTGGCGGTCGCCCGCCCGCCACCGGACGCGATTTCCAGAAATGGATGGCGGAACGGCTGCGCCACAAGGGCTTCGGGATCGACAGCTGGGACTATGCCCGGATCGCGCTCGCAGCGGTGCCGTCGCTGTGGCAGGTCGCGGTGGTCCCGGCGACCGATGAGAAGACCGGCGCGCGATCACCCGGCAGCGTCTGGCTGGTCGCGGTAGCGGGGCCGGAAACCCCCAATATCAGCGATCCGACCATCCCCTCGATCGACCTCGCCACGCTCGCCGAGATCGGCCAGACGCTCCAGGCCGCGATCAGCCCGTTCATCCAGCTGACGGTGACCAACCCGCCCTATCTGCGGCTCAAGGTCAGCGCGCAGATCCGCTTCAGCGACGAGAATACCGGTGCCTTCTGGATCGAACGGTTGCAGGGGGAGCTGGTCAAATGGCTCTCGCCTTGGCCCGATCCGGCGCTGGGGCCGCGCCCGGAGCGCTATTACACGCGGCGCGCGGTGTCCGAATTCATTCGCGGGCGGCATTATGTGCGCGGCATCGACCGGTTCGACATCGCGCCACAGGATGCGCCGCCGCGCGGCGGGTGGGTCTACCTCACCTCCGCGCTCGAACATGACCTGACTGCGGCGCCCGAAATCCCGCAATCCTTGCGGGCGTTGCAGACGCTCGCGGGAGCGGGCGCATGACCGCACCGGCCGTCACGATCGCGCGCCGCGAAACGGGCGGAACGGATGGCGATTATGCGTCGCTGCGGGCCGAGGCGGTCAGACTGACCCATGCCATGTCGCGCAAGATCTGGACCGACTATAATTACTCCGATCCCGGCGTCACGATCCTCGAACAGCTTTGCTACGCGCTGACCGAGCTGCCCTATCGCGCGGCCTTTCCAGTCACCGAATTGCTGAGCCCGCCCGATGCCGCGCAGATCCCGCTGCGACGCCATGGCATGATGCCCGCCGCAGCGATCCTGCCGTGCAATCCGGTGACCGCGAACGACCTGCGCCGCGTCGTGATCGACCGTGTGCCGGGGGTCGCCAATGTCTGGTTCACCCCGGCCAAGGGCGGCGGGCTGCGCGGCCTGTCGGGGCTGTACGACATTGCGATCCTGGCGAGCAGTGATCGCGCGGACGATGCGCGCGGAGACCCGTGCGCAGCGGACGATCATCTGATCCAGCGGGTCACGCGCTGCTATCGCCGCCACCGCGCGCTGTGCGAGGATGTCCGCAACGCGGTGGTGCTGACCCCGGTCGATACGCGCGTCCATGCCCACGCGCAGCTTGCCGACGGGGCCGATCCGTCGGAGACGCTGGCGGCGGCATTGTTCGCGCTCGGCCTCACCCTTGCGCCGGAGCCGAAGCGCCGCTCGCTCGACGATCAGATGGCGGCCGAGGCGGCGACTTCGCAGCAATTTGCCGGGCCGCTGATGCTGCGCGGGTTCATCGCCGACGTCTGGTTGCGCCCGCTGCCGCGCAAACTGCCGGTCGAACAATTGCTGCAGGTGCTGGCCGAGGTGCCGGGGATCGTGTCGGTCGATACGCTATCGGTCGAAGTGGACGGTGAGCATCGCCATCTGTCGCAGGGCGATGTGATGCGCGCGCCGCCCCATGGCGTGTTCGCGCTTCAGGCCGAGGGGCGGAGCGGCGATTTCACGATCCACCTGCATCGTGATTATGCGCGTTGCCATCCCGATCCCGCGCGGGTGCGGCGCAAGCTGGACCAGCTGTGGACCGAGCATCGCCGGACCTATCCGTTGCGCCGTGAGGTCGCTGCGCGCTTTGGCCCGCCGGCATCCGATTATCGTGACCTGGCCGAATATACTTCGGTCCAGAGTCAGTTCCCCAATGTCTACGGCATCAACGACGCCGGGTTGGGCGCGGACGCGAGCGTGATGCGTGCGGCGCAGGCGAAGCAGCTCAAGGGCTATCTGATGCCGTTCGACCAGATGATGGCCGATGGATTCAGCCAGATCGCTTTTCTGCGGCAGCTGTTCTCGATCGAGACCGGGGGCGATGCGACCTATGCCTGGCAATCGCTGCGCAGCATCGTCCCCGATGTCGAGCCGCTGCTGGAGCCGGGCTATGAGGCCGGGATGGCGGAGCTGGTTGCGGACGCCGATCCCGTCGCGACGCGACAGGGGGCAATTCTCGACCTGATGCTGTCGCTTTATGCGCAAAAGATGACCGGCCCCTATGGCACCGACATGGCGGGGGCGAGCGCGGGCGAACAGCGCCAGCTGCTTGCGGCCAAGCGCGCGATGCTGCGCCATGTCGCTTCACTCAGCGCCAATCGCGGGCGGGGTGCGGACTATCGGCGACCGCACGGAGCGCATGGCGTGTCGGGCATGGAGCGGCTGAGCAAGGTCCAACTCGGCTTGCTCGACGCGGTGACGACGGACCACGGCACGGGGCACCCCGGCAACGCGCAATGGTCATTTGTCGACGATCCCGGTGACGCCGATTTTGGAGTGCAGCTTCCGGCAGAGACCTGGCCCTCGCTCGAACGGCTGTTCAAGCCCGTCGCGGCGTTTGGGAGCGAGGCGGAGGGAGCCGCGACGGAGCGCTCGCCACTCGCGGGTCGCCGGGTCGCGACGCCGCTGGCGGAGGCGCTGGCCGATCCTGACCGCTATCGCATTGGCAAGGCGGAGGGCGAGGCGACCATCGTCGTCGTGGTGGTCGATGCGCGCGGCAGCTGGTGGTGGCTGGGCGAGCATGGCGACGAGGAACAGGCGCGGGCGGCGATCCGCGGATTGCTGAACGACAGCCGGAGTCCGGGGCAGCATCATCGTCACCACGACCGGCAACCGGCGCGGTTGCATGTCGTCGACTGGATCTTGTTGCGCCCGGCGATGCCGGGCGATCCGCGTGGCGGCGAGCATTATAATTTCCGGGTAACCGCGGTGGTCTCCGCGACTCATCAGGAGCGCGACGATCATGGGTGGCGGCGCGAGGCGGAGGCGATCCTGCGCCAGAATACCCCCGCGCATGTCGCGCTCGATTGCCTGTTCTTCGATCACCGGGCGATGGAACGGTTCGAGCATCTCTTCGACGCCTGGCGTGAGGCGATGCGGCACTGCCATCAGGCGCGGCTGGTGCAGGCGAGCCGCGAGCTGGCCGATTTTCTGACCCGCGCGATCGATGGTCCCGACCCGACGCCAGAACCGACCCCGACCCCGGTTCCCGATCCGACCCCGACGCCCACGCCGGTTCCGACCCCAACTCCGACCCCAACTCCGACCCCGACCCCGGTTCCGCCGCCGACCCCGCCACCACCGACCCCGGTGCCGACTCCCGCGCCGCCGCCGCCCGATCCGACACCGGAACCCGATCCGCATCCGGTATGGGACTGGCTGGTGTGGTTCTGGCAGACTTGGTTGTGGCCGATCCTGTCGGCGCTGCTGATCTGGCGCTGGTTCCACAAGCGGCTGCCCGTGCCGACTGCGACGCCCGGACCGACGCCGCTGCCGCCACCTGTTCCGTCGCCGCCCACTCCGACACCAACCCCAACCCCAACGCCAACGCCGCCGCCGTCCAACCTGCTACCCGGAACGGTCAGCGCAGCACCGACCGGCGCGCCGGGCTTCGATTGCAACACGGTGTTGACCGCGAGCAGTGCAGCGAGCTTTGTCGATGCCGGGTTCGACTTTGCGGTCCGCTATGTGCCGCGCAACTTCGTCGCCACGCCCGAGGATTCGCAGGGCAACCTCACCGCGCCGGAGGCGGAGGCGATCCTTGGCGCGGGGCTGGCGCTGATGGTGGTCCAGCATGTCGCGTCGGCCGGCTGGACGCCGAGCCAGTCGCTGGGTGCGAGCTATGGCAGCTACGCTGCGCAGAACGCGCAGGAGATCGGTTTGCCGCCGGGCATGATCCTGTGGGTCGATCTGGAGGGGGTCGCGTCGGGCACCGCGGCCTCGACCACCACCGCCTATTGCCAGGCCTGGGCCGATCAGGTGCGCGCGGCGAGCTATGTCCCCGGCGTCTATATCGGCGCGAACACCGGCTTGACCGCCAGCGAGATCGAGGCGCTGCCGTTCGACTATTATTGGCAATCGGGCAGCAGCGTCCCAGCGCTCAACCAGACCGGCTATTGCATGGTCCAGTCGATCAGCAGCAGCTACGTGCTCGGCGGCGTCGAATATGACCTCGACATCGTCCAGACCGATCTCGACGGCAAGACTCCGGCCTGGCTGACACCGCAATGACGATCTTCATCTCGATCGCCGCCTATCGCGACCCGGAGTTGCTCCCGACTATCGAACATTGCCTGGCCCGCGCGCGCTGGCCCGAGCGGCTGCGCTTTGGCGTATGTTGGCAGCATGGGGCGAACGAAGCGCCGCCGCCTGCACGCGACAACGGGCGCATGCGGGTGATCGATGTGCCGTGGGAGGAAAGCCGGGGGGCATGCTGGGCGCGGGCGCAATGCATGTCGCTCTATGATGGCGAGGACTGGTTCCTCCAGCTCGACTCACACCACCGCTTTGCGCAGGATTGGGACGCGATCCTGATCGATCAGGCCGAACGCAGCGGGTCGGCGCTGCCGCTGATCTCGACCTATGCCCCCGCCTATGACCCGCTGGTGCCAACCCCGGAGACCGAGCGGCCGACGGTGATGCGGTTCGACCGCTTCACGCCCGAGGGGATCGCACTGTGTCAGTTCGGCCCGGTCGCGGAAAAGCCCGACGGCGCGCCGATCCGCGCGCGCTTCGTGTCGGCGCATCTGCTGTTCGCGCCGGGGCGGTTCGTCGCCGACGTGCCCTATGACCCCGACCTCTATTTCATCGGGGAAGAGATCAGCCTCGCGATCCGCGCCTTCACCCATGGCTATGACCTGTTCCATCCGGGGCGGCATAGCGCGTGGCACGAATATACCCGCAAACACCGCAGCAAACATTGGGACGACCATCGCGCCGAGCGCGGCATCGCAACCCCCTGGCACGCGCGCGACGCGGCGAGCCTCGACAAGGTGCGCCGTTTCCTCGCCACGCCGGAGATCGGGCGGTTCGGATGCGGAAGTGTGCGCAGCTTTGCGGACTATGAAGCCTATTCGGGCGTCACCTTCCGCCGGCGTCACGCCAGCCGGGAGGCGCGGCGCGGCGACGAGCCGGCACCGCCCGTGCTGATTGCCTCGCAGCGCGACTGGACCGTCCGCTTCTCGCTCGGTCGATCGGCGCTGCCGGACGCGGCGCTGCGCCACCCGCTGTTCTGGTATGTCGGATTCCACGACGCGCAGGGGAATGAGATCGCGCGCGACGATGCCGGGCGGGCCGAGATGCACGCGCTGCTGACCGCGAGCGACGGGCCGATCCGCATCGAGCGGCGCTTTGCCTCGGCGGAGCCCCCGGCGCGCTGGACGATCTGGCCGGTCGACCGGCGCGGCCAGTGGCTCGACCGCATCGATGGCGCGATTGCGACAGGGGACCGACAGCTGATCGAGGTGGCGATATGAGCATCTTCGTTTCGATTGCGGCCTATCGCGACCCCGACCTGATCCCGACGATCCGCGACTGCGTCGCCAAGGCGCGCTGGCCCGATCGGCTGCGCTTCGGCGTGTGTTGGCAGCATGGCCCGGGCGAGGCGCGACCGCCCAAGTTGCGCGGGCGCGTGCGGCTGATCGACGTCCCGTGGCACGCGAGCCAAGGCGCGTGCTGGGCGCGGGCGCAGTGCATGGCGCTCTATGATGGCGAGGACTGGTTTCTCCAGCTCGATTCGCACCACCGCTTTGCGCAGGACTGGGATGCGTTGCTGATCGATCAGGCCGAGCGCAGCGGGGCTACGCTGCCGGTGCTGACCACCTATGGTCGCCCGTTCGATACGGCGGGTGCGCTGCCCGGGCCGATGCCGACCAGCATCGCGCTGCACAGCTTTCGCCGCGACGGGTTGCCGGTGGCGCAATGTGTCGAGCGCGCCGATTGGCCGGCGAACGGCGATCCGGTGCGCGCGCGGCTGTTGTCGGCACATCTGCTGTTCGCGCCGGGGCGGTTCGTCGCCGACGTGCCTTATGATCCCGAGCTGTATTTCTATGGCGAGGAGATCAGCCTCGCGATCCGCGCCTTTACGCACGGCTATGACCTGTTCCACCCCGGCGTCCATGTGCTGTGGCATCAGGAGCCGCGCCGAAAGACCCCGCTGCACTGGGACGATCATGTCGCGGCGGAGCAGGTCGCGGTGACCGCCGCCGCGCGCGACGCGGCGAGCATCGCCAAGGTGCGCTGCTTTCTGCTCGATCCCGACACCGGCCCGTTCGGGTGCGGCATCGCACGCAATTTCGCGCAGTATGAGAGCTGGGCCGGAGTCAGCTTCCGGCGGCGCTACGCCAGCCCTGCAGCGCGGCGCGGCGATCCGCCCGCCGCTCCGCCGCCACCGGGATCGGGCCAGCTCAAGACCTGGGCAGTACAGATCCGGCTCGACCGGGCGGCGCTGGCCGATCCGGCGCTGGATCGGCCCAGCTTCTGGTATGTCGGATTTCACGACGAGGCGGATGTCGAACTCGCCCGCGTCGATGCCCGGCCCGCCGAGATCAGCAAGGCGTTGGCGGCGGGAAATGGCGAGATCGTTCTCGACCGGCTGGTCCATGCCCCGCGCCCGCCGCGCAGCTGGACCGTGTGGCCGACCGACCGTCAGGGGCGCTGGCTCGCCAAGCTTTCGGGACCGGCGGAGGCACAGAGCCTGAGCTGATCAAATGAAGTGACGACCCATGTTCGATGACTGGAGGACGAGATGACCCAGCAGATGTCGCAACACCGCACGCAAGCCCGCGCCGAGACTGCGGACAAGCCCGCGCAGCGCGCGCCGAAGAAGAAGCTCGCACAGCTCGCGCCCAAGAAGAAGCTGGCGCAGCTCGCCCCGAAGAGGAAACCCCTCCAGATGGCGGTGAAGAAAAAGCCGGCGCAGCGCGCCGCCAATCGCACCGGCCTGCCCGATGCGGTCAAGAGTGGGGTCGAGGCGCTATCGGGCATGTCGATGGAACATGTTCGCGTCCACTATAACTCGGCCAAGCCGGCCCAGCTCAATGCGCACGCCTATGCCCAGGGCAGCGACATCCATGTCGCGCCGGGGCAGGCCCATCACCTGCCGCATGAAGCATGGCATGTCGTTCAGCAGGCGCGGGGCCAGGTCCGTCCGACGCTGCAGATGGCGCAGGGCGTAGCGGTCAACGATGACCGCCATCTGGAGCGCGAGGCCGATGTGATGGGCGCACGCGCGATGCAGATCGGATCGCTTGGTGCGCCAGCTCAACTGACTGCGATCACGGCGCCGACCGGGCTGGTGGTTCAGCGCCAGGTGCCCACCGGCGGTGGCGGGGGCAAGCCGGTCCCGCAGACTACCAAATACACCGCGCAGAACGCGGCCAAAGGGATCATGTTCAGCAAGGCCAATTACCCGCGGTCCAAATTCTCGTTCGGGGTCTATACCCGTGGCGCGGTGCTTGCGCGGTTCAACCCGACCGGTATCGGCCATCATGCGCAGACCGTGATGACGTCGACCGGGCATCAGGTGAACACCCAGGCGGTGCAGCTCGACCACCAACCGCAAAGCTGGGCGAACATCGCGGACATCATGGACGCGCATAATGCCCAGCAGCATCGTCTGGGCGTCCCGTTCAGCGCCGCCGCCTATTACACGCTGTGGGACGCGCGGATGTACTACAACGACGTCACCAACCTGCGCCCGGCGATGGGGTCCGATAATGCATCGGGCGGAGCCGACGGGGTAGCGGTTGCGGCGCCGATGCATGGCCATCTTCAGGCGACGCTGGGTCATGCGACGCATGCGATGACCAATTTGCAGCATGTGCTGGGCGCGTTCCATGAATCGTTCCAGGAGGACCACCTTCAGCATGCAACCAACTCGCTCGTCGATATCGCCAGCCGTGCAAACAAGCTGAGCGACGAGATTCAGAGCTTCGCATGATGTTGGGTTGAAGGGGGGCGGAGATGGCGAGCGCGCCGCACCGGGTCGCACGGCTCCACTTCACCGCGTCGGCCGCGGATGTCGACCTGGCGTTCGGGCTGCGGTCGCGGATCGAGCGGCTGGCGTGGGAAATGCTGCCCGCGGCGATGGGGCGGGTGTTCGACGCAATCGGTCCCGCCGACCAGCAGCTGCGGATCGCGCGGCTCGATCTCGACCTTGGGACCGTGCGGCCGGAGACTCTGGAGGAGGATGCGATCGACGCGCTACAGCGCGCGCTGACCGACGCGCTGGCGGACGTGTTGCACCGGGCTCGATACAGCCCGTCGGATGACGCGCGGCTGGTCGACCCTGCGGCGACGTGGCTTGAGGATTTCGACCATTTTCTGGGATCGGGGCGATTGCCCGTTGCAAGGCGCGATGCCGGGTTTGACGCGGTGGAGCGGCTGCTCTGGCTGATCGCCGAGCAGCCGGAGGCGCTGACTGACCTCCTCGTCCGTCGCGCGCGCGACCGGCATGCGCTCGAACGACTGGTGTTGCAGGTGGGGGATGACGGCTTTCGCGCGCTGCTCGTCCTGCTCGCGCCGCGCGATGCGGCGGTGATCCTTGCGCTGGTTGCCGATGTCATGCTGGTCCATCGCGATCCACCGGTTCCGATTCCGTCTGCGCTTGCTGCGCCCGCGCTGGAACGGGTGCTGCGCGTCGCGACGCTGGAATTTTTGCTCCGCGATCCCGGCACGCAGTTCAACCGCCGTCGCTTCCTTTCGCACCTGTTGCGGCGAGAGGCACGGGCGATCGGGATGGACTATGGCGTGCTGCTGCAGCTGTTGGACGACGCGGTCGGCGCATTGCGCGCGCATCAGGGGCTGGGCGGGTCGCTGCCGCTGGTGCTGAACGAATTGCTTGCCGAGTCGGGGGCGGGAGACGCGCCAGCGACGCTCGCGGACTCGACCATCGACGCGGCGATCATCGCTGCGCGTGCGGACGCGTTCGACGCACTGCTGGCCTGGGTGCGCCGCGTCGCGAGCGATCGCACAGCGCTGACGGCTCTCGTGGACCGGCTGTCCGCCGACCTGTTCGCCGGGCTGGTCGAGCGGCTCGATCCTGCCAATGCCGCGCTGATCCTGGCGCTGCTCGACGATCTGTCGTTGGTCCATCGTGCAGACGCTGAGTTGCGGCTCGGCGGGTTCGAGCCGGCACTGCGCGCGCTGACCTTGGCCTATCTGGTCCGCGATCCGGGGACGCAGTTCAACCGCCGCCAGTTCCTCGCCTTCCTGATCGCGCGTGAGGCTGAGCGGGCGCAGATCGGCTATCGCGATCTGGTGCGCCTGTTCGCCGACGCGCTGGCGCGGTTGCGCGGGCATCAGGGGGTGCGCGGATCGCTTCCGCTGGTGCTCGCGGAGCTGGTGGAGGAAGCCGGACAGGGGCGCGATGAAATGGCGGACGGTGCGGTGCGGGCCGCGGTGCGTCACGGCGATGTCGCCGCGTTGCTCGGCGCGCTGACCAGCCGGGCGCACGACCCGGAGGCGTTGATCGCGCTGCTCCGTCACCTTCCCGCGCCGGTGTTCGAGCGGCTGGTGCGTCGGATGCGCCCCGCCAGCGCGGCCACGATCCTCAAGCTGCTCGCGCAGCTGGTCGCACGCCCGCTGGCGGAGTTGACCGCATGGGTGCGCGCGGCGGGGCTGGGCTGGCTGCTGCGCGCGCCGCAGCGGCGCTTCGACCGGCGCGCGTGGCTGAACGCGGTGATCGCCGAACTGGCCGCGCGCGGTGGAGCGGATGAAGCGACGCTGCATGCGATACTTGCTGCGCCCGACCGGGGGGCTGGCGAAGGCGAGGCTACCGCGTTGCTGCGGCGGATCGATGCGGGCGAGAATCCGGCGACGCTTCTTGCTTCGCTGCGTGAGCTGGCGCGCGACCCCGTGCGGCTGGCCCGGCTGGCGGTGCAGATCGACCCGGAGGGACGCGCGCGGCTGTTCGCGTCGCTTGATCCGCGTGGTGCGCCAGCGCTGCAGGCGTCGCTGCAGCGTTTCGCCGTCCGCCATGCCGAACGTCCCCTGCTCGACCTCGACGCGGCGGCGTTCGAGCGGCTGCTCTGGACGCTGGCGCTGCGTTGGCAGGCTGGGCAAGGGGGGGCGGCTTTTGACGAAGCGGCATTCGCGCAGGCGATTGTCGAGGGCATTGCGCGGTTCGGCGGGAAGCGCGTGGAGGATGTTGCCGCGGCCATGGTCCGCGAGCCCGCACGACCTTCTCCGAGCGACCCTCAGCGGCTGCTCGACCAATATCTGCGCGGCGGTGCTCCACGTGGGGCCGGGCGCGGGTTGCCCGCGATGCTTGCCGCCGATCCGCGCTGGCTGGCGACTGCGATCCGGCGGCAAGGGCGATCTGCCCCGGCGCATATTCCGGCGATGATCGACCGGCTGCTGCGCTGGCTGACCCCGGACGAATTGGTCGAGTGTCTGGCCCCGGGTCTCGGCGCGCGCGCGCTGCGCTGGGCCGATGCGACGGGAGGCGTCGATGCGGCACAGTGGCAGACGATGATTGCCGCATTGCTCGATGGGGACCCGTCGCCCTTTGTCGCGCTGCCCGGGGTTGCGGGGCGGCGGCTCGACCGGATCGCACTGCTTGGTCATTGGCTCGATCACAGCGCGACGCCCTGGTGGTCGCGTGATGGTGAAGCGTTGGAAGCGGCGCTGGCAGCGCTTCCGCAGGCGAGCTTCGCCGAACTCGATCGCCTGTTCGGTGCGGACGGCTTTGCGCGGTTGTGGCGGGTGATCGCTGCCGCCGATCCCGCGCTGCAATCGGCCTTGTTCGATCGGCTGATCCCCTGGGCGACGCGGCCCCGCAGCGCGCTGGCGGCGGTGCTGAATGGGTTGGCGCCGCGCGACCGGCTGCTGGCGCTGACCCGCGCGGCGGCGGATGCACTGGCGGGCGTGGAGCCCGATTTGGCGCGGCTCGCAAGTCCAGTAGCGGAACCACCGCCGCATGTCGCCGAACCGTCATCGCCGCCCAATGTCGCTGCGATCGACACGGCGCGCCTGATCGCCTGGCTCGACGGCGGCGCGGCGAGCGCGGCCGAGCGGGCGGCGCTGGTCCGTCATTTCGCCGCACTGGCCGATCGCGACGATCCGGCGCTGATCGCGTGGCTTGACGCGCGGCGCAGCGATCCGCGTGCGCGGGCACGCTGGGCCGAGTTGCTGCCGCCCGAGGCACTGGCGCGGCTGGTGCGGCTATTGGTGCCGGGCGGAGCGCAGCTGTGGCTCGACGCCGTCGCGATGATCGGCGTTGCGGCGCGGCGGAGTGCTAGCTTCGGCACGCCAGCTCCCGGTCCCGGGCAGCTTTGGACATTGTTGCTCGATCTGATCGCCACGCGCGATCCCCCCGCGCCGGCAGTCGGGGTCGCGCTGCTGGTTGAGCGGCTGGCGGGTGGCGATACCGATCGCGCCGAGCAGTTGCGCCGCGACGCGCTGCGGCTGGCGCAGGATGGCGGGCATTGCGCCGCTGCCGCGGCATTGCGCCGCGCTGCTCCGCTCGATCCGCCGGTTGCGCCGCCGCCCCGCGCAAGCCTATCGTCGCCGCCTGCCCCAAGCGATGACGAGGACGACGCGATCATGCCGCCGGAAAGTGACGACGCGATCTTCATCGGCAATGCCGGGCTGATCCTGTTCGGCCCCTATCTGCCGGCGCTGTTCGATCGGCTTGGCTTGCTGAGCGAAACCGACCAAGGGCCGCGCATCGTCGATGCCGAGGCGATGTCGCGCGGGGTGCATCTGCTGCAATATCTGGTCGATGGGCGCTGCAACGCGCCCGAGCCGGAGCTGGTACTCAACAAATTGCTGTGCGGCCTGCCAACCGCCCAGCCGATCGCCGCGTCAATCGAACCGGGCGAGGCGGACATCGCGATCTGTGACGGACTGATCGCCGCGGTGATCGCCAACTGGCCGATCCTCGGCAAGGCCTCGCCCGCCGCGCTGCGCGAGACGTTCCTGCAGCGCGAGGGACGGCTGACGCATGGCGCGGATCGTTGGGACCTGCGCGTTCAGCGCAAGACGGTCGATGTGCTGGTCGATCAGGTTCCGTGGAACATCGCGATGCTCTACCACCGCTGGATGCGCGAAGCGGTGCATGTGACATGGTGAGCGTGGCCGATGCCAATGCGGCGGTGATCGACGCCGAACTGGCCTGGCTGGAGGCGGTGATGGCGGCACGCTTCGCAGCCTATGGCGGTGAGGCAGAGGGTGAGTTGCCGCCCGCGCCGCCGCCGCTCGACCGGGCGAAAGGCGCTTATGCCGAGCGGGTGCGCGCGCTGGAACTGTCGGCGGAGGAGCGGCTGGTGCTGGTGCTCGCGCTGGCCCCCTATGTCGCGCCGGCGACGCTCGATTCCTTCCTGCTCACCAATCAGGCGACGGGGCGGCGGTTCACCGAGTTCGGCGGGGTGACCGGGCAGACCCATGCCGGGTTCCTGCCAACGGCCGAGACTGCGATGTTTCTGCTCGCCGGGGACGATCGGCGGCTGCGCATCGCGCTGGAGCCGTTGTTCGGGCGCGAGCGGCCGCTGGTGCGCAGTGGATTGTTATTGACCGACCATCGCCACCCCGACGAGCCGCCTTTGTCGGTGTTGCTGCGGCTGTCCGAACCGGCGCTGCACCAGTTGCTGAGGGGTGCCGATTTTGCTCCCGTGCCGGGTCCCAATTTCCCCGCGACGCGGCTCACCACCCCGCTCGATTGGGACGATCTGGTGCTGGACGCGGCGACGATGCGGCAGGTCGAGATGATCGGCGCATGGGTCGTACATGGCGCGACGCTGATGCAGGACTGGGGACTTGCCCAGCGGCTGAAGCCGGGGTTTCGCTGCCTGTTCCATGGCGGGCCGGGAACCGGAAAAACCTTGACCGCCAGCCTGTTAGGCAAGCGCCACGGCCTTCCGGTCTATCGCGTCGACCTGTCGCGGGTGGTGTCGAAATGGATCGGCGAGACCGAGAAGAACCTCGCCGGATTGTTCGACCAGGCCGAGGATCGCAACTGGATCCTGTTCTTTGACGAGGCGGATGCGTTGTTCGGGAAGCGGACCGATGCCGGTTCGGCCAACGACCGCGCGGCGAACCAGCAGATTGCCTATCTGCTTCAACGGCTTGAAGCATATTCCGGGCTGGCGATCCTTGCGACCAACCAGCATGATTATCTGGATGAAGCGTTTGCGCGGCGGTTTCAATCGGCGATCCGCTTTCCGATGCCAGATGCCGCGGCGCGGGCGCGGCTGTGGAAAGATTGTTTTGTAAATCAGTCTTTTGCGGTCTCCGAAGAGATCAATTTCGACGCGTTGGCGCAGCAGCATGAGCTGGCCGGCGGGGCGATTATCAATGTGCTGCGCTATGCCTGTCTCAATGCGGTCGGGCGGGACCCGGCTATCGTCGAAGCGCATGATTTAATTGAAGGAATCCGGCGCGAGAAGCAGAAGGACGGGCAATATGTGAGCCGCGGGGGCGGATAGGAGAAGCGAACATGTCGACGCAGATGGTGACATCCGGCGCGATGTTGCAGTGCAATTTCGGGGTGGCACCGTCCACATTCGTCGTGCTGCCGGTCAACCGCGTCACCGCGTGCAATTTCCCGTCGGGGACGATCATGGACAATGTCCCGATCCTTAACATCCCCCCGTTCGGCATGTGCAGCAGCGAGGCCAATCCGGCGGTGATCGCGGCGACCGCAGCCGCACTCGGCACGCCGACCCCCGCGCCGTGCCTGCCGGTGATCGTCGCGCCGTGGGAGCCGGGGACGCCGACGGTGACGATCGCCAACCTCCCCGCGCTCGACACCAGTTGCAAGCTGATGTGCGCCTGGGCCGGGCAGATCAGCGTGACCCAGCCGGCGCAGATGACCGTCACCGTGCCGTGAAGAAAAACTGCGGTGGTCGCGGAACTTAATCCGATCGGTCCCGTTGAGGCAGGTCGCTTCGGGGCGAGGGTGGGAAACAGCGTTGAAACTTAGCATGCACGGGCAAAAGCCCAATCGGACGGCGTGGCTCTATGGCGCCCTGGCCGTCCTTCTGTTGGTGCCGTTTGTCGCCGACCTGAACTATCCGTTGGGGAGTTCGGTGTGGGTCGGTTATATGCTGCCCACGGTGCTCGCCTATCTGGCACCACGCCCGGTGGTGCCGCCGATCATGGCGGCGCTCGCGACCTTGCTCACGATCCTTGGCTTCACGCTCGCGCCGGTCGGGGTCGATCCGTCGATCGCCGTGTTCAACCGCTCGCTCGGCATCACCGTCACCTGGATTCTGGCGATCACCGGGTTTCTGTTCGTGCGCAACCGCCTCGCCGTGCAACGCGAGGAGTGGTTGCAGGGCGGGCAGGTCGGTCTGTCCAAGGCGGTCGGCGGCGAGCAGCCGCTCGAGCAGCTGGGGACCAACGCCCTAAAATTTCTGGTCGACTATCTCGGCGCGCGGGCCGGTGCGGTGTTCATCCGCAATGGCGACGGGTTCAAGCGCTATGCGACGCAAGGCGTGCCCGCCGATGCGCGCGTGCCCGAGCGTTTTGGCCCCGGCGACGGATTGCTGGCGGATGCCGCAGCGGACCGGCGCAACTTCGTCATCACCGATGTGCCCGACGACTATCTCTATTTCGGTTCGGGGCTGGGCAGCGCCAAGCCCGCCAATTTGCTGATCGCGACGACCAGCGTCGATGGCGAAGCCAATGCGGTGATCGAGCTCGGCTTTCGCGAGGTACCGGCGGATGCGCTGGCGCTGTTCGAGCGGGTCGCCGAGCAGCTGGGCGTCGCGATCCGGTCGGCCAAATACCGCACGCGGCTGCGCGAACTGCTCGAAGAGACACAGCAACAGGCCGAGGAATTGCAGGTCCAGAGCGAGGAGCTGCGCGCCAATAATGAGGAGCTGGAGCAGCAGAGCCGCCAGCTTGAGGAGGCCGCCGAACGGCTGGAGGAGCAACAGAGCGAGCTGGAGCAGACCAACGCCCAGCTGGAGGAACAGGCGCGTCAGCTGGAGATCCAGCGCGACGACCTCACCCGCTCGCAAGCATCGCTCGAAGCGCAGACGAGCGAGCTGGAGCAGGCGAGCCGTTACAAGTCCGAATTCCTCGCCAATATGAGCCACGAGCTGCGCACGCCGCTCAATTCGCTGCTGATCATGGCGCGGTTGCTCGCCGAAAATCGCGACGGCAATCTGTCGGCCGCGCAGGTCAAGCATGCCGAGACGATCGAGACGTCGGGCAACGACCTGTTGAGCCTGATCAACGATATCCTCGACATTTC
>JBHYGP010000001.1:5293-10745 GCA_051858935.1 Sphingomonas sp. | reverse complement strand
GCTTCCGCATCGCGCCGACGCTCGACAAATTGCGCACGCTGTTCCAGCCCGCCGCCGGGGCCAAGGGCCTGTCGCTCGATGTGTCGGTCGCGCCCGGCGCGCCGACCGAGATCGAGACCGATCCGCAGCGGCTGGAACAGGTGCTCAAGAATTTCGTGTCCAACGCGATCAAGTTTACCGAGCGCGGCACGGTCACGCTGGAGACCGCCGCGCGCGACGACGGGCGGATCGCGTTCACCGTGCGCGACACCGGCCCCGGCATCCCCGCCGAGCAACAGCAGGTGATTTTCGAAGCGTTCCGTCAGGCCGACGGGACGATCAGCCGCAAATATGGCGGCACCGGCCTTGGCCTGTCGATCTCGCGCGAGCTTGCCCATCTGCTCGGCGGCGAGGTGAGCGTGGCCAGCGCGCCGGGGCAGGGCAGCGCCTTCACGCTGATCCTTCCCGACAGCTATGAGCCGGTTGCGGTCGGCCCCGCGCCGATGCCTGCGCCTGCCCCCACGCGGGCGCGCCCGTCCAATCCCAAGCCCGGCAAGAAGCGCGGCGTGGTTCCCGCCGAGGATGATCGCGAGCGGCTGTCGGGGGACGCACGCGTCATCCTGATTGTCGAGGACGATCCGGTCTTTGCCCGCATCCTGTGCGAGATCGCGCATGAGCAGGGTTTCCAGTGCCTGATCGCCGGGACGGCGGACGAGGGCGCGCTGATGGCGCGGCAATATGTCCCGCACGCGGTGATCCTCGACATGAACCTGCCCGATCACACCGGCCTGTCGGTGCTCGACCGGATCAAGCGCGACGTGCGCACGCGGCATATCCCGGTCCATGTCGTGTCGGTCGACGACGACAGCCGGGCGGCGCTGTCGAGCGGGGCGATCGGCTATCTGTTCAAGCCAGTGAAGCGCGAGCAGCTGGTCGACATGCTCGAAGGGCTGGAAGCGCGGATGGCGCAGCGGATGCGCCGCGTGCTGGTGGTCGAGGATGACGCGCAGCAGGCGGAGAGCGTCAAATTGCTGCTCGCCAGCCGCGAGGTCGAGACGCTTGAAGCGCATAGCGCGGCGCAGTGCATCGAGCTGCTCGGCAGCCAGACGTTCGATTGCATGGTGCTCGACCTCAACCTGCCCGACGCATCGGGATTCGACCTGCTTGAGCGACTGAGCGGGGACGAGACCCTCGGCTTCCCGCCGGTGATCGTTTACACGGGCCGCGATCTGAGCGCCGACGAGGAATTGCGGCTGCGCAAATACTCCAAGTCGATCATCGTCAAGGGCGCCAAGTCGCCTGAGCGGCTGCTCGATGAAGTGACGTTGTTCCTGCATCAGGTCGTGTCCGACCTGCCCGAGCCACAACAGGCGCTGATCGCCAAGTCGCTGACGCGCGATGCCGCGCTGGAAGGGCGGCGGGTGTTGCTGGTCGAGGACGATATCCGCAACGTTTACGCCGTCACCAGCATCTTCGAGCCGCACGGCGTCGATGTCCGCATCGCGCGCAACGGGCGCGAGGCGCTGACCGCGCTGGAGTCCGCAGCGGAGGGCGAGAACCCGGTCGACCTGGTATTGATGGACGTGATGATGCCCGAGATGGACGGCCTGACCGCGACGCGCGAGCTGCGCAAGGCGAGCTGGGGTCGCGACCTGCCGGTGATCATGCTGACCGCCAAGGCGATGGCGCGCGACCAGCAGGACTGCCTCGACGCCGGGGCCAACGACTATCTCGCCAAGCCGCTCGACGTCGACAAATTGCTCAGCCTGGTGCGCGTGTGGATGCCACGATGAAGGAGGCGTTCGCGCCGCACGAGGAGATCGAACTCGATCTGTTGCTGGAGGCGATCAACCGGCATCACCATTACGATTTTCGCGGCTATTCGCGCGCGTCGCTGCACCGGCGGATGGAGCGCGCACAACAGCGCTTCGACTGCGAGAGCCTGTCGCAGCTGCAGCATCGGTTGCTGCGCGAACCGGCGGTGTTCGACGAGCTGATGGCGTTCCTGACCATCCAGGTCAGCGAGATGTTTCGCGATCCCGGATATTTCCGGGCGTTGCGCGAGCGGGTGATCCCGCATCTGCGCACCTATCCGTCACTGAAGGTGTGGATTGCGGGATGTGCGAATGGCGAGGAATTCTATTCGCTCGCGATCCTGTTCCGCGAGGAGGGGCTGGAGGATCGCACGATTTTCTACTGCACCGACATCAGCCCGGCGGCGCTGCAAAAGGCGGAAGCCGGGATCTTCGCGCTCGACCGGATTCAGCAGTTCACTGAAAACCACCGGCTGGCGGGGGGCAAGTCGTCGCTGTCGGACTATTACACCGCCGCTTACGGCGCGGCGGTGTTCGACAAGAGCCTGCGCCGCCGCGCGGTGTTCGCCGAACATAACCTTGCCAGCGACTCCGTGTTCACCGAGGCGCAATTGGTGTCGAGCCGCAACGTGCTGATCTATTTCGATCGCGTGTTGCAGGATCGCGCGCTGGGGCTGTTCGGGGAGTCGCTGGTGCGGGGCGGGTTTCTGGGGCTGGGGTCGAAGGAGACGTTGCGGTTTTCGGCCCATTCCGACGGGTTCGACGATTTCGATGCCCCCGAGAAGATTTTCCGCCGCAATGCGATGCCACTGGCGGAGGTCCGCGATGTTGCCTGAACCCGTGCCCGTCCTCGCCGTCGATGACATCCCCGAAAATCTCGCGGCGCTCGACGCACTGCTGACGGGGGAGGGGGTCGAGCTTGTCAAGGCACGGTCGGGTGCCGAGGCGCTCGAACTACTGCTCAAGCGCGACTTTGCGGTGGCGTTACTCGATGTGCAGATGCCCGGGATGGACGGGTTCGAGCTGGCCGAACTGATGCGCGGGACCGAGCGCACGCGGCGCATCCCGATCATGTTCCTGACCGCCGTCGCGACCGACGAGATGCGCAAGTTTCGCGGCTATGAGGCGGGCGCGGTCGATTATCTGCTCAAGCCCGTCGATCCGCAGATCGTGCGCAACAAGGTCGGCATCTTCGTCGAGCTGTTCCAGCAGCGGCGCGAGATTGCGCGGCAGCGCGATGCGCTGTCCGACGCGCTGGGGCGATTGAAGGCGCATGGCGATAATTCGCCGCTCGCCATCGTCGAGCTGGATGGCGAGCAGCGTATCCTGGGCTGGTCGGCTGGCGCGGAGCGGCTGTTCGGCTGGCGCGCGCATGAGGTGTGCGGGTTCCGCCCGTGCGCGTTCGAGTGGATCGCGCCCGAACACGGCCCGGCCTTTGCCGCGCTGATCGCCGACATGATCGGTGGCGCGCGGTTGCGCGAGATGCAGCCGTTGCGGATGCGGACGACCGAAGGGGTGATGCTCGATTGCGAATGCTATTGCTCGGCGCTGCACGACGCGGCGGGCAATCTGGCGTCGGTCAATGTCCAGATCCTCGACGTCAGCGCGCGCAAGCGGGGCGAGGAGACGCAGCGGCTGTTGATCGGCGAGCTTAACCATCGGGTGAAGAACACGCTGGCGTCGGTGCAGGCGATCGCGACGCAGACGCTGCGCCATTCGACCGGGCCGTCGGATTTCGCGCCGACCTTTATCGGGCGCATCCATGCGCTGGCCAAGGCGCATTCGCTGCTGAGCAGTGCGACGTGGGAAGGGGCGCGGCTGCGCGAGTTGATCGAGGGGCAGTTGCGGATCGGCGCGGTCGCGCCCGAGCGGTTAGGGATCGAGGGGCCGGAGCTGGACCTGGCACCCGAACCCGCGCTGCATCTGGCGCTGGTGCTGCACGAGCTGGTGACCAACGCGCATAAATATGGGTCGCTGTCGGTGCCCGAGGGGCGCGCGGATATGCGCTGGCAGCTGGCCGATGGCACGCTGCGGCTGGAATGGATCGAGAGCGGCGGGCCGCCCGTGGTGCCGCCGAGCCGGCGCGGGTTCGGCACCGCGCTGATCGAGCGCAGCCTGAAGGCCGAAGGCGGGGTCGCGACATCGACCTATGCGCCCGAGGGGTTGCGCTGGACGCTCGACCTGCCGTTCAACGGCAAGTCGCGGCTGGGTCCGGCGCAGCGGGCGATCGCGCGAAGTGCGGCGCTGGCCCCGGCGCCCGGGCATGGCGTGCTGGCGGGCAAGCGCTTCCTGATCGTCGAGGATGAGCCGCTGGTGATGCTCGAGCTGGTCGATTTGCTGACCGGGGCGGGCGCCGTGGTGGCGGGGCAGGCGTCGGCGCGATCCGATGCGTTGGCGTTGGCGCAGTCGGCACAGGTCGACGCGGCCTTGCTTGACGGCAATCTTCAGGGCGAGATGGTCGACGATATCGCCGCAGCGCTGGTCGCGCGCGGCATCCCGTTCCTGTTCGTCAGCGGCTATGGTCGCGAACATCTGCCCGCGCAGTTCGAACGGGTCGTGGTGGTGACCAAGCCGTTCGCGCCGACCACATTGCTCGACAGCGCGGCGAGCCTGTTCCAGCTGGACCCGGCCGCGCGCTGAGCCGATTGGCGGAGACGCGCTCCTCTCTTCTTCCGTCGTCATGTGCACAAAAACTAGTTGGCGCGGGGGAGTGTTAGCGCTACCAAATGCGCGACGCTTCACCAGAAGGCGGTGCTTAGGAGAGAGAAATGACGCGAACCCTGACCCTGTCCGTGCTGATGCTCGGCGCATGCCTGGCCGGTTGCAGCACCGGCAGCGCCGACAATCAGGCCGAGCCGGCGGGCAATGCCAGCGTCGCGCGCGCGCCGGACGGCCGCGCCTATCGCGACCAGCCCCTTGTGACCGAGATTTTCACTGCGGACCCGTCGGCGCATGTCTTCGACGGCAAAATCTATGTCTACCCAAGCCATGACATCGACGCCGGTGTGGCCGACGACGATCTGGGCAACCAATATGCGATGCGCGACTATCGCGTGCTGCGCATGGACAAGATCGGCGGGCCGGTGACGATCGGCCCGGTTGCGCTCGACGTGAAGGACGTGCCGTGGGCGTCGCAGCAGATGTGGGCGCCGGACGCCGCCTATAAGGACGGCACCTATTATCTCTATTTCCCGGCGCGCGATAAGACCAAGGACAAGAACGGCTTGGGCGCATTCCGCATCGGTGTTGCGACGTCGAAGAACCCGATGGGGCCGTTTACGCCGGAGCCGAATTATATCCCGGGCAGCTTCTCGATGGACCCCGCCGTGTTCACCGATGAAGACGGCATCAGCTACATGTATTTCGGCGGGATCTGGGGCGGGCAGCTGCAGCGGTGGAAGGATGGCGTCTATGATCCCAACGGGTCCGACACCGACCTGATGCAGGACGACAAGCCCGCGCTGTCGGGCAAGGTCGTCAGGATGAACCCGGACATGAAGACCTTCGCCGAGCCGGTGCGCGACGCGGTGATCCTGGACGAGAAGGGCAAGCCGATCCTGGGCGGCGACCATGACCGGCGCTTCTTCGAGGCCGCCTGGGTCTTCAAGCGCGGCGGCAAATATTATTACACCTATTCCACCGGCGACACGCATTTCGTG
>JBHYGP010000001.1:0-5283 GCA_051858935.1 Sphingomonas sp. | reverse complement strand
ACAACCCCTATGGGCCGTTCACCTTCAAGGGCCATATCCTCAAGCCCGTGCAGGGCTGGACGTCGCATCATTCGATCGTCGAATGGGGCGGGAGATGGTGGCTGTTCTACCATGACACCCAGCTCAGCGGGAAAAACCATCTGCGCAGCGCCAAGGTGACCGAACTCAAGTTCAACCCCGACGGCACGATCCCCACCATCGATCCGTTCCTGCCCTGATGTTCCTCGGCATCGATATCGGCACATCGGGCGTGAAGGCGGTGGCGCTGGACGAGACCGGCGCCGTCGCGGGGCAGGGCACTGCCGCGCTCACCGTACAGCGGCCGCAGCCGGGCTGGTCGGAGCAGGATCCGGCCGCCTGGTGGCTCGCGACCACCGCCGCCGTGCAGGCGATCGACCCGGCGGTGCGCCGGTCGATCCGCGGTGTCGGCATCGCCGGGCAGATGCACGGCGCGACCCTGCTCGACGCGGAAGACAAGCCGCTGCGCCCGGCGATCCTGTGGAATGACGGGCGCTGCGATCTGGAGTGCGAAGAGCTGGAGGCGGCGGTCCCCGAGCTGCGCGCGGTCACCGGCAATATCGCGATGCCGGGCTTCACCGCGCCGAAGCTGCTGTGGGTGCGCAAGCATGAGCCGGAGCTGTTCGCGCAGGTCCGCAGCGTGCTGCTGCCCAAGGACTATGTCCGGTTGATGATGACCGGCGACAAGGCGTCGGACCTGTCGGATTCGGCAGGGACATTGTGGGTCGATGTCGCCCGGCGCGACTGGAGCGACGAGATCCTGTTCGCCACCGGCCTGTCGCAGGCGGCGATGCCGAAGCTGTTCGAAGGCAGCGAGGTTACCGGATCGCTGCGCCCCGAAGTCGCCGAACTGTGGGGCATGCCGCAAGTGCCGGTGGTCGCGGGCGGCGGCGACAATGCCGCAGGCGCGGTCGGGGTCGGCGTGGTGCGCGATGGCGATGCCTTGCTCTCGCTCGGCACATCGGGCGTGATCTTTGTCGCGACCGATCAGTTCCGCCCCAATCCGGCGCGCGCGGTTCATGCCTTTTGCCACTGCCTGCCGGGCATGTGGCACCAGATGAGCGTGCACCTTTCAGCTGCGTCGTGCATCGACTGGGTGGCGCGGCTGACCGGCGCGGCCGGCGCCGCCGACCTGTTCGCGCGCGCCGAAGCCGCCGGGCCGGGGACGGGGGAGGAGCTGTTCCTGCCCTATCTCTCTGGCGAGCGGACGCCGCATAACGATGCGCGGGTGCGCGGAGCATTCCTGGGCCTCGACAATGATACCGATCCGGGCCGGCTGGCACAGGCGGTGCTGGAAGGCGTCGCCTTCGCGCTCGCCGACGGGCTCGATGCGCTGCGCGATGCGGGGACGCAGGTGTCGCAGCTATCGGTGATCGGAGGCGGTGCGCGATCGGGCTATTGGGGCCGGATCATTGCCGCCGCGTTCGAAGTGCCGCTTGTTTATCTGAAGGGTGGCGAGGTCGGCCCGGCGCTCGGTGCCGCGCGGCTCGCCCAGCTCGCCGTCGATGGTGGCGACCCCGCCAGCGTCTGCGCCGCGCCGCCGGTGTCGCAGCGCATCGAACCCGAAGCCGATCTGATCGACCGCCTTGCCCCGCGCAAGGCGCTGTTCCGCCACGCCTATCCCCGCATAACGCCCAAGAAAGGTCACTAAAATGTCCGCCGCCGACTATTTCGCCGACTTCCCCACGATCGCCTATGAGGGGCCGGACAGCGACAATGAGCTCGCCTACCGCTTCTACGAGAAGAACCGGGTCGTGTTCGGCAAGACGATGGAGGAGTATCTCCGCTTCGCCGTGTGCATGTGGCACACCTTCTGCTGGCCCGGCTCCGACGTGTTCGGCGCGGGCACGTTCCAGCGTCCGTGGCAGTCGCATGCCGACGCGACCCAGGCGGCGGCGATGAAGCGCGAGACTGCGCTGGGCTTCGTGCAAAAGCTCGACCTGCCCTTTTACTGCTTCCACGATGTCGATGTGATGGAGCCTGCGACCGACGTCGCCTCCTACCAGCGCAACTTCGCGACCGCAGTCGATCATCTCGAGGCGCTTCAGGCCCAGACCGGGCGCAAGCTGCTGTGGGGCACCGCCAATTTGTTCTCGGACCCGCGCTATGCGGCGGGTGCTGCGACCAGCCCCGATCCCGAAGTCTATGCCTGGGCCGCGCTGCAGGTCCGCTCGGCGCTGGATGCGACCAAGCGGCTGGGCGGCGCCAACTATGTGCTGTGGGGCGGTCGCGAGGGCTATGAAACGCTGACCAACACCGATTTGAAGCGCGAACTCGACAATTTCGGGCGGTTCCTGAGCCTGGTGGTCGAGCACAAGCACAAGATCGGCTTCACCGGCACGATCCTGATCGAGCCGAAGCCGCACGAACCGACCAAGCACCAGTACGACTTCGATTCGGCGACGGTGTACGGTTTCCTCAAGCGCTATGGCCTGGAGAAGGAAGTGTGCGTGAACATCGAGGCGAACCACGCCACGCTGTCGGGCCACACGTTCGAGCATGAGATTGCGACGGCGGCGGCGTTCGGCATCTTTGGGTCGATCGACGCCAATCGCGGCGATCACCAGAATGGCTGGGACACCGATCAGTTTCCCAATTCGGTCGAGGAAACGACGCTGGCGATGCTGGAAATCGTGCGCGCCGGCGGGTTCACCACCGGTGGCTTCAACTTCGACGCCAAGGTGCGCCGCCAGTCGGTCGATGCCGACGACCTGCTCCACGGCCATATCGGTGGCGTGGATGTCGTCGCGGCGGCGCTGCTCAATGCCGAGCGGATCATCGCCGACGGGCGGATCGATGCGTTCAAGGCGCAGCGTTATGCCGGCTGGGACGGTGAACTCGGCCAGATGATCCACCGCAACGGCACCAGCCTGAGCGATATCGCGGATCATGCGATCAGCGCCAACCTCGATCCGAAGCACAAGTCGGGCAAGCAGGAGCGGCTGGAGAACCTCATCAACCGCTTTGTGTGAGATTGCGCGGTTGCGGGCGTTTCGATCCGCAGCCGCTCCGACAATGAGCGCCGACGCGCGTCACCGCGTGTCGGCGTTTTTGTGCACGTGCTGGATGTTGCTCTGATCGCGCCCTCAAAGCTCGCGGATGACGCAGCGAAAACCGATATGACTGGTGGCGCTGTCGATCGCCTGGGGGTGGCGGGCGGCCGGGCGATAGCGCTGGCAGTAATTGACCGCGCACAGATGCGACCCGCCCTTCAGCACCTTGCGTCCGATCTTCACCTGTGGCGTCGCGGGATCGAGGCTGTCGCGTAGTCTGGCACCGCGCGGGTTGGCGGCGACGCAACAGCTTCCCTTGGCCTTGGCCGGCGCTCCGGTGCCGTACCAGTCGCGGGTCCATTCCCACACATTGCCGATCATGTCCGACAGGCCGTAGTCGTTGGCCGGGAAGCTCCCGACCGGGGTCGTGCGAAAATTGCCGTCGCTTTTTGTGGACGCGAAGGGGAACAACCCCTGCCAGTAATTGGCGAGTACCGCGCCGCCCGGTGCAAGTTCGTCGCCCCAGGAAAATTCCCGGCCATCATGCCCGCCTCGCGCCGCGAACTCCCATTCCGCTTCGGTCGGTAGGGCCTTGCCCGCCCATTTGGCATAGGCTTCGGCGTCCTCGAACGCGATATGCACGACCGGGTGGTCTTCGATACCCGTGACCGAGCTGCCCGGCCCGGTCGGATGCCGCCAGTCCGCGCCGGCGACGAAGTCCCACCAATTGCCGTGATCATCGAGCGGGACGGGGGCGGGCGGCTTGATGAACACCAGCGATCCCGGCATTGCGAAGGCCGGATCAAGGCCGGGATAGAGCTTGGGGTCGGGCGGCAGTTCGGCGAAGGTGCGATAGCCGGTCGCCGCGACGAAGGCGGCGAATTGCGCGTTGGTGACCGGCGTCTCGTCGATCCAGAACGGATCGACCTTGACCCGCTTTAGCGGCCGCTCTTCCTCGTAGAACTGTTCGGAGCCCATGGTGAAGGTGCCGCCCGGAATATGGCGCATCGCTTCGGGGGCGGTGGCGGGCGGGGCGGCGGCTTGCTTCATCATCGCTCTCGAATATGGGGTCTGGCCATCGCGGTTGAAGCCCCAACGCGATCAGGCACGGATCGCCGCGACGAACGCGGCGGCGCGTTCGGCCACCGCGTTCGCGGTAGAGCCGGGCTTGTAGAGCGCCGACCCGAGCCCGAACCCCGCCGCTCCGGCATCGCGCCAGGGCTGCATATTATCAGGCGTGATGCCGCCGACGGGGAGCACGCGCATGTCCTTTGGCAGGACCGCACGCATCGCCTTGAGCACTGCGGGCGATGCCGCTTCTGCCGGGAACAGCTTGAGCGCGGTTGCGCCCGCGTCCACCGCCGCAAAGGCTTCGGTCGGTGTCGCGATGCCGGGCAGCGAGATCAGGCCGCGCACGGCGGTCGCCGCGATCACGGCCGGATTGGCGTTGGGCGAGATGATCAGCGTACCCCCGGCATCGGCGACGGCGGCGACGTCCGCCTCGCGCAGCACCGTGCCCGCGCCGATCATGGCGCGATCCGACAGTCGCCGCTTGAGCCGCGCGATACTGTCGAGCGGATCGGGCGAGTTCAGCGGCACCTCGATCAGGGTGAACCCGGCATCGACCAGTGCGTCGCCGATCGCCTCCACCTCATGCGGCTGGACGCCGCGCAGGATCGCGATCAGCGGGCATCGGGCAAAAGCGGCGTCGAAGGTGGCGCGGTGCGTCATGGGAGTGCGTTTCCGATTGCAATGATGCCGGCGGCAAAGGCGGCGTGGCTGTCGACGATCCGTGCGGCGCGGCCATTGGCCTCGATCGCGACGGCATAGAGCGAGCCGAGTTCAGGCCCGGCGAGAATATGGACGCGATCGTGGGTCATTTCCTCGATCCGCGCGGTGACGTCGCTGCCGATTAGCAGGCCGCTGGCGAATGCCGCAGCGTCGGCGTCGTCGCGCGTGCCCAGCATCTTTGCCGCGCGAATGCCGAACAGCGACGCCGCGAGATCGCGGCGTTTGGCTTCCTCGACGCCGGCCAGATAGGCGGCAGTGGTACTCACCCCGCCCTGAAGCTGTGCGGCGAGCAACCCGTGCTGGCGGAGCAGGCCGAACAGTTCCCCGGTCATCGCGGTGGTGAAACCGGCGATGCGCCCGTCCTCCATCTCGGCCCATTTGCAGTGTGTGCCAGGCTGGGCGAGCAGTGAATCGCCCGGCACCAGTCCGGCCGCGACCGCGCCGAGCAGCGGCACCTCTTCGCCGCGCATCACATCGGGAC